>DUPB01000259.1 GCA_012838585.1 Bacteroidales bacterium | reverse complement strand
CGGCCACCGCCAGGCCAATCACCTCTTCCAGCCACGTGGTACCGGCCGTCTTGAGATGGATCCCCTTGTCGTACTTCGCGATGGCCTCTGCAATAATCGGGTAAATAGAGAACTTATCGCTTCCGGAATGGACGCTAAGCTTAAGCTCCTTGGGCAGCCCGAACTCCTTCACCGCGAAATCAATCACCAGCAGATCTTCCTCGAACTCCCTTGCGAACTGGTCAAGGTCGCCCACGTAATCGACCCCCTTGTTGAAACGACCGGTAAATTTGGGTGCGATGGTCTGCACGGGCACCTTCCTGTCAGCCAACATCTTCAAAATAAAGAGCAGCTCTACCGGGGTCTGGGGCGACTCCACCTCGTCCATCGACACCTCCGTGACAAAGGCACCCTCGCCCTTTTCGCGCTTCAAGTAGGTGTAAATCTCAGCAGCGTGGTCGATGGCCGCCAAAAACTTACCTGCCAAACGCCTCAGCAGCTCCTCTGATATACGCAGCGGCTCTAGGATACCGGGAATCTGCAGGTAGCCGATGTACTTTTGGCAAGAGGCGATAAACCCCTCCACCTTTTCCGGGCTGCTCTCCTTGCCGATGAACGAGGCCACGTCGAGCGTGAAAAAATCGGACGACTCCACGTAGCCGCTCACCGTGTCCAGGTTGATATGGTCGGCATCCACGAAATAGGCACCCCGGTAGTTCAACGCTTTCACCGCGCTATCCGCCTCCACCCGCGTATCCATGGGTTTGGTGCCGACATAGGTATGTTCGCGATTCGACTTGTTCCAAACAGGGACAATATCCATCCCCCGTTCGTTCGCTTTCATAACTGCCCTCAACTGGGCTTCTCCTTGGTGGGTGAAGCGATCACCTACCCCGATGCTGTACTTTCCTAGCTTCATTATCCCCATTATAGTTGCTTTTCTCAACTTTTTCGTTCAGGTTTGATTGCTTTCAACCTCACTTTGCAGATATTCACGCGGTCCTTTTCTCGAAAGCAAAAAACGACATACAAGAGTTGATTTGGTTTATCTGTTTTGAGCCTTCAGGCAGTTAAAAGTCAAAATAGTGCTTCGCATTTTTATACGATATATTCTCTATCATCTCACCCAGGAAAGGCATCTCCGAAACGGGAAGCAGCCCCTGCTCCACGTCGTTCCCCAGGAGGTTGCACAATATCCTGCGGAAGTACTCGTGGCGCGGGTAAGAAAGGAAGCTGCGCGAATCGGTAAGCATACCCACGAAGCGGCTCAGCAGCCCCAAGTTGGAGAGGGAGTTCATCTGTGCCTCCATCCCGGTCTTTTGGTCCAGGAACCACCAACCCGACCCGAACTGCATCTTCCCGGCAACCGAACCATCCTGGAAATTGCCAATCATGGTGGCCACCATATCGTTATCCTTGGGATTCAGGTTGTAGATGATGGTCTTAGTCAGTTGGTTCTTCTTGTCGAGCTGATCGAAGAATCGGCTCATCGCCTTCGCCACGTTGAAGTCACCGATCGAGTCGAATCCCGTGTCGGGGCCCACCTGGTTAAACAGGCGGGTGTTGTTATTCCGAATGGCGCCGTAGTGGAACTGTTGCGTCCACCCTTTCTCCCAATCCATCACCGCACCTTCGTGCAGCATGGCCGACTTGAACTTCAGCACCTCCTCTTTCGAGAGCTCGTTCCCGCCGTACACCTTATTGAAAATCTGGTCGATATCGGCCTGTGTGTACGGTTCGGCATAAAACTCCTCGACACCATGGTCGGAGAGCTTGCACCCCACGCTCGCGAAAAAGTCGTGCCGCACGCGCAACGCCTCGATCAGGTCACTAAACCGGCTGATGCCCACCCCGGACACCTCCGACAGTTTCTCCACGTAAGCGCGGTACGCCACGGGATCCTCTACCGCCATCGCCTTATCGGGTCGCCAGGTGGGCAGCACCTTTATCTCGAACCCCTCCTCCTTGAGCGCGAGGTGGTGCTCCAAGCTGTCAATCGGATCATCAGTCGTGCAGACTACCTCCACCCGGAACTTTTTCATCAGCCCGCGGGCAGAGTACTCCGGCGTTCGAAGCTTCGCGGTGCATTCGTCGTAAATCTCCTTCGCGGTAGACGGGTTCAACAACTTATCAACCCCGAACGCCCTCTTCAGTTCCAAGTGCGTCCAGTGATACAGCGGGTTCCGCATGGTGTAAGGTACTGTCGCCGCCCACTGCTCGAACTTCTCCCAGTCGCTGGTCTCTTTGCCGGTGCAGTACTTCTCCGCGATTCCATTGGTTCGCATCGCGCGCCACTTGTAGTGGTCTCCCTCCAGCCATATTTGTCCCAGGTTGTCAAACGAGTGATCCCTCGCGATGTACTCGGGATCCAAATGGCAGTGGTAATCGATGATAGGCTGTTTCGCCGCATGCTCATGGTAGAGCTGCTTCGCGGCATCCGTCTGTAACAAAAAATCGTCGTGAATAAAACTCCTCATATTGATGATTATTTAAAAAAGATACTTATTAAAAGGATAGCTTAAAATGCAGCGTGTTGTCAAAGGTACTCATTTTAGTTTAGTTTAACCGCGACCTGATGGTTTAATTGTCGCATCGTACATTGTCCAAAATCGTCCTTTCTTACCATTGTCTTTTCCTTCGTTACGTCATCCTACAAATATACAATTTGCGGTCATTTTTTCACCCTTTTACTTTCTTTTTCTAACGAATAAACCAACTTATCGCCCTTTAAAAACCTATTTACTGCCCCTCACTGGTAAAATATTGTTTACATTTGTAGGCGTAAATCTTGTAGAGTATTACGCCATGCTATCGACAACCTACATATCGCGCGTTTTATGCCTTGCACTTGCCACCCTCCTACTGCTCTCCTGCTCGAAAGAGGATGTGACGAAAGAGCAACCTAACTCACCGGAACAGACTGAACAAAATGGAGAAGAGAACGGGGGTCAGTCCAATCCTGGTGAAGGAAAAGTGCTCGCTTTCCCCGGCGCCGAAGGGTTTGGAAAACACACCACGGGCGGAAGAGGAGGTAGGGTAATTAAGGTGACCAACCTGAATGACTCCGGCCCGGGCTCGCTGCGTGCAGCATTGACCGCATCGGGATCCCGTACCGTGGTGTTCGAGGTCTCAGGTATCATTAAACTGAAGAGTCGATTAACCATAAGAAACGGCGACCTCACGGTAGCGGGACAAACCGCCCCGGGAGATGGCATTACCGTTGCAAACCAGGAAGTGTTCGTTGACGCGAGCAACGTGATTATCCGCTTCATGCGTTTCAGGCTGGGCGATCGCCTCCGCGTTGAGGCGGATGCGTTGGGGGGACGCAATCAAACAAATGTCATTATAGACCACTGCTCTATGAGCTGGTCTATCGATGAGTGCGTCTCTTTTTACTGGAATAGCGACTTCACGTTGCAATGGTGTTTCATCACGGAAAGTTTGCGAAACTCCGCCCACCCAAAAGGAGCACATGGTTACGGCGGGATCTGGGGCGGGCGCAGGGCATCGTTCCATCACAACCTGATGGCCCATCACGATAGCCGTAACCCCCGCTTTGGAGAGTACGAGGGCGATCCGTTCGCGTTGACCAACCTGATCGATTTTCGGAACAACGTGATATACAACTGGGGCAACAACAGTGTTTACGGTGCGGATGCGTGCAACGTGAATATCGTGGCCAACTACTATAAACCGGGACCCGCTTCGCGACACCGGGAACGTATCATCAGCATAGGCAAGTATATGGACGACGCCTCCAAGCCGACTTACAACGTGTGGGGCAAGTTCTTTATTGATGGGAACTACGTCCACGGGAGCCCGCGAGCAACCGATAACAACTGGGCCTACGGGGTGTACAACCAGTTTCGCGAATCGTACGGAACGGTCTCTGAAGAGGACAAAAAGGCGATGCGCCTATTCAAACCACATCCCATTGACGACAACGTGACCACCCATACCCCATTTGAAGCGTACGAAGCGGTGTTAAAGTTCGGTGGCGCATCGCTCGCCAGGGACATCGTCGATACCCGCGTGGTATACGAGGTGCGAGAGGGCACCTACACCTACACGGGATCCAAGGGAAGCAGATACGGCATCATCGATTCGCAAGAAGATGTGGGAGGGTGGCCTAAACATGCATCCGCGGAAGTACCTAAAAACAGCGCGGGGGATGGCATACCCGACGAGTGGAAAAGGAAACATGGTTTAGAGGTCGGCAAGGATGTATCCAGTGGGTACGACCTTAGCAAAACTTATACCAATATCGAAGTGTATATAAACAGCTTAATCGAGCATCTGATGATAGTTGATAAGTGATAAAGCGCGGCTATCTCCGAATTTTTAGCTATTTTTGCTTTTAAAGTAAAGATCTTTTAGAATATCGCGGGTGTACACCCCGCACGCTTACGTTAAAAAAGGAATAGCCGTTCAACGTGAGAGCAAAAAACAACCTGAAACGGCATTTGAATATGGCGCAACACACCCATTAACAGAATGAACAACATGAACAACGAAAAAAACAACATGTCAAGAAGGACGTTCCTGGCGGTCTCCGGGGCGATCGCGGGAACAACGGTCCTGGATCCAAGCTCAAAGATCCTCGCGAACAACGTAACCAAGGCCCGTGAAAAAAACGAGAAAATGAGAATAGCCCTGGTTGGCACGGGCATAAGGGGCGTAAGAATGTGGGGGAGAGACATACTCGACGAGTACCCCGAATATATAGAGTTCGTGGGCTTATGCGACCACAACCCCGGTCGGTTGGCCGTGGGCAAAGAGATAATTGGTGCTGACTGCCCCACCTTCACCGACTTCGAGGAGATGATGCGCGTGACGAAACCAGAGGTTCTCATCGTGACCAGTGATGACGATACGCACGACCTCTTCATCGAGAAGGGGATGGAGATGGGGGCAGATATCATCTGCGAGAAACCGATGGCCATCGACGAGAAAAAGATCCAGCGCATCATCGACGCTGAAAAAAGAACCGGCAAAAATTGCCGCGTCACCTTCAACTACCGCTATTCCCCACACCGGGCCAAGATGTGGGAGATTATCCGGTCGGGCGAAATAGGCGAGATCACCTCGGTGGACTTCCACTGGTACCTCGACACCTCGCACGGGGCAGCCTACTTCCGCCGGTGGCACCGGCTCGTGGAAAAGGGGGGATCGCTGTGGGTGCACAAAGCGAGCCACCACTTCGACCTGCTCAACTGGTGGATAGAGAGCGATCCCGAATCGGTCTACGCGTTGGGCGACCTGGAGTTTTACGGGAAAAACGGACCGTTCAGGGCCACCAACTGTAGGAGCTGCCCCCACACGAAACAGTGCGACTTCTACTTCGATATTACCGCCGACAAACTCCTCACCCGCCTGTACGTGGACAACGAGAAGTACGACGGTTACCATCGCGATGGCTGCGTGTTCAGGAACGACGTAAACATCTATGACAAGATGGCTGCAACCATCAAGTACAAGAATGGCGTACAGGTCTCTTACTCGCTCACCGCCTATTCCCCTTACGAGGGATACCGAATCGCGTTCAACGGGACCAAAGGGCGCATGGATGCCTGGATACAGGAGTCCAGACCTACCTCCGACGCGAACTACGATGAGATCGTCGTCTTCAAGAACTTCGGGAGAAGACAGTACATACAGATCCCGCAAGGAGGGGGACACGGCGGTGGCGACAAACTCTTAAAGGACCAGATATTTATCCCGAACACCCCCGATCCGCTCAAGCAGATGGCAGGGGTAAGAGACGGGGCCTTGGCCTGCTTGATAGGCATCGCGGCCAGGAAAAGCATCGCTTCGGGACAACCGGTGATGATCGGCGACTTAAGCACGATCACCCCCTTGGAGAAAAAACCGACGTGAAGTTAACCGCGAACCGTTTATCGCTCTTTTAACGACAACGTGCTTCCCTGTTCGATTTATTTTATGTAGGTTTGTCTTATATTCGTGAGGTTTGCAAAGTTGAAGATGAAAGCGAGCGGTCTGGCTGTGAAAAAAAAAGATGGGTGGAGGCGAGGAGCGATCCTCCTGCTTCTACACCTCTCATTCGGGTGGTTCCTTTATGGTTCCGACCCTTCTACCGTTAGTTTCTCCAAAATAGGTATTGAAGAGGGACTCTCTCAGCTGTCTGTAATGGCCATTTTCCAAGATGAGCTGGGGAATATGTGGTTTGGAACGCGCGAGGGGGTAAACATCTACAACGGCTCATCGATGAGAACCCTCCATCCCACGGGGGATCCATCCAACTCGTTATCAGGCAACCTGATAAAGGCAATTCACGGCAACTCGAACGGGACTGTTTTTATCCATACCCAAAACGGCATCGATGAGTTCGACCTCAAGAGCGGGGCAATATCCCAGCGTGTACCCATGCAGGTGAACGCCATGAATTGGGCGTACGATACACTCTTTTACGCGAATGATAACGCCATCTTTGCCCTCGAAAATGGGAGAACCCATCGGGTAACCATGCTCGATGAGGGAGCCGAAATAACCGTCCTCCTCCCGCTATCAGGACATCGCCTGGCGGTGGGTACCATCGCGTCAGGTGTCTTCGAGGTTTGCCCTGACGGAAAAACCACACGGATACTGGATCCGGAAAGCCGCGTATCCTCTCTTTTCGAAGACTCTCGCCAGAACCTGTGGGTGAGTACCTGGGAAAACGGCCTTTTCAAAATCAGAAGGATTAGCGAGAATACCAAAACCGGTAACGCTGACAAAACAGCTGATACTGCTGATGCCGGTGATACAAGTAACACCTGTTATCCTGACCAAGGGTGGCACATCGTACATTACAAGCAGAACCCGTTAGAACCGGCTAAAGGGTTGTCGTCCAATTTCGTTCGGGCGGTTCAAGAGGATGGAAACGGCGACCTATGGATTGGCACGATGAATGGCCTCGATAAGCTTGATGAGGTGCGCTCCCTTTTCTACCACTACGATTCGGAGGTACACGATAACCGAAGCCTTTCCAACCAATCGGTATGGTCACTGTACAAAGACAAATACGGGAACATATGGGTCGGTACCTACTTTGGAGGAGTTAACTACTTTCACCCTCAATCCCCTACCTATACCTTTCACAACCTGGTGAAAGGCCGATTTGCCAGCCGTCCCTTCCCCATAATAAGCGATATCGTTCCTTACGGTGAACAAACCGTGCTCCTCTGTACCGAGGGCGATGGGTTAATCGCCTACAACACGCGCGATAAAACTTACCACGATGTACCGGGGCTTAGGAACGTGAATATCAAATCGGCTTACCACGACAAAGCGGACAACAAGTTGTACCTGGGGTTACACCTAGAGGGAGTCCGCATCCTCGACCTTACCACCCAAAAGGTCAAGGAGTTCCCGGACATCAGGCCTGAGCTTGACCAGTCCAACATCGTCCGAAAGATACTCCCCTACAAGGGAAACTACCTGATAGCCACCTACAACGGCCTCTACCTGTTTAACAAGGAGAGTGGTACGTTTTCCGTTTTCTCGGATCGTCTGCACCAGCACATCACCTACTTCGTGGATATAGTCATCGATAACGAGGAGACCCTCTGGATCGCGAGCCGAGGACTTTACAAGCATAACCTCAACACGGGAGAGACACGCTCCTTTTTTCACGACCTTGATAACCCGAATACACTAAGCAACAACAACGCGACCAAACTGCTTGTAGATTCCGCTGGCAGACTATGGGTTGGAACGAGCGGCGGAGGTATCAACCTGTTCAACCGAGACACCTCCTCGTTTACCCGCTACACATCAGAGAACAGTGGGCTGCAGAACAATTACGTCAGCAATATCGCGGAATCTCCCCAGGGGCTTATCTTCATCACCACCACCCAGGGCCTTTACTACCTCGACCCGGGAAGCTGCGAGGGAGTCCACGCCGTATCGCACGACAACCTCTCCCTCAACTCCCTCTTTAACGGGGGTATCACCATCAAGGAAGATGGTGAGGTATTCGTGGCCGGGATGAACGGGATGGTATCGTTCAATGAACGGGCAATCCAAGAGGATCTGAAACCATTTACACTCTCCTTCACCAACCTGTGGGTCAACAACCGAGAAGTTTTACCAGGGGATGAAACCAAGTTGCTACCCTCTCACCTCCCTTACGCGGAGAGGCTCACGTTTAACCACCAACAATCGAACCTGATATTCGAGTTCGCTTCCGATAACATCGTGACCCGCAACCTTTACCAATACCGATACAGGGTAAAAGGACTTTCGGATGACTGGATACCGATTAGGAACGGCCTACATGAGGTTAGCCTCATGAATCTTGACGCCGGCACCTACACCCTGGAGTTAACGGGAATATCGCCACGAACCCAAGCAGAAAAAGCTTACGCGCAGATTCACTTCAAGGTGAAGCCACCCTTTTACAAGAGTCCCATCGCCTATCTGCTCTACCTGGTGATTGCCATCGCGTTAATCGGCTCTTACCTGAGATACGAGAGGAACAAGATTAGGCTGGAGTCCTCACTCCGGTACGCGAAGAAAGAGAAGGAGCACCTGGAAGAGGTAAGTCAATTGAAGACCCGCTTCTTCACCAACATATCACACGAGTTCAGAACGCCGCTCACCCTCATCTCGAGTCAGGTAGAGATGCTGAAAAACTACGAGAAAGGGCAAATGGCTGCCTCAACGCTTATCACCAGCATTGACAGGAACGTATCGTTGATGAAGAACCTGATTAACGAGCTGTTGGACTTTCAAAAGATTGACGAGGGTAAATTAACCATACAGGCCGGGAAGTACAATATCGTACCATACCTGCACGAAGTGTACCTCGCTTTTGAGGAGTATGCCAGTCACAAGCCTATTGATTACTCTTTCTATGCCTCCAACGAAAACATCGAGGTGTGGTTCGATCGTAACCAGTTACAAAAAGTGTTTTTCAACCTGCTATCTAACGCCTTCAAATTCACCCCCGAAAATGGGAAGATAATGTTCCGGGTAATCCGGGAAGAGAGATGCACGGTGGTCTCCGTGAAAGATAGTGGCGTGGGCATCTCGCCCGAGGAAAAGGATAAAGTCTTTGATCAATTCTATCAAGTGGCCGCCGAAGGAGGAGACGATGTGATGACACCCGGCACGGGAATCGGGTTGGCGTTATCAAAGAGCATTGTCGATGCACACCATGCGACCATCACCCTCGAGAGCGAACCGGGAGAAGGCTGCCTGTTCGAGGTGACCCTCCTTAACGGATCAAACCATTTCCTTGAATCAGAAAAAATAGCGGTGCTGGATCCAAACGAGGCAAGTATCCAAAAGGCTAAAGAGTGGTTGCCGGGGGGTGAACAAGAGGGCAACAGAATCAAAGAACGAACCAATGACTCTGGTACCGATCACGAGGGAGACGACCAAAACAGCATCCTTATCGTGGAGGACAACAAAGAGTTATTGGAAGTGCTGAAGGTCGTTTTCAAGCCGACTTATAATGTAATCACGGCGACCAACGGGAATGAAGGGCTGGCCAAGACCCTAGAGCATCAGCCTCACCTCGTGCTAAGTGACTTGATGATGCCCGGGATGTCGGGTAGTGAAATGTGCGTGAAGATAAAGAGCAATTTTGCCGTTTGTCATATTCCGGTGGTACTTCTCACTGCCCAAACTGCCCTCGACTCGACCATCGAGAGCTTGAAATTAGGTGCGGATGATTACATCACCAAGCCCTTCGAGATACCGATACTGTTGGCCAGGTGCAACAACCTGGTAAACGGCAGGAAGAGGTTACAGGAACGATTTGCTGCCTCACCCGCCCTGAACTCCGGCGCGATCGCCTCCAACCAGATGGACCGGGAGTTCCTGGAAAAAGCCAGCCGGGTAATCGAGGAGAACATGGAGAACCCCGAATTCGGTATCAACGAGTTTTCGAGGGAGATGAACCTGGGACGAACCAGCCTGTTTAACAAGATAAAAGGGGTAACCGGCCAAACCCCCAACGATTTCATCACCACCATGAAGATGAAAAAAGCCACTTTCCTTCTCTCTAACCACCCTGAATTTAACATTTCAGATATTACTTACCAGCTTGGGTTCAGCTCGCCGAAATATTTCTCAAAATGCTTCAAGAAACAGTTCGGCATGACCCCTTCTGAATATAGATCCATGGAAACAACCACATGATTTACAGACATATATCCAAATTTGCATGAAAACGTTAAAGTTTCTAAGCCGTACGAAACAGAACCATTTTTGAACCATTTTGCCCCATGTTTTAGATTTGTTTTCCTATTTTCGCGAGCGAGGAATGAAACATGTAATCATATAATCTCTTTATCTAAAACAAATCTAAATGAAAATTATCAATTTTAAAGCAATGATTGTTTTGCTGCTTTTGGCACCGTTTACCCTACTGGCGCAAGTGAACGTGAGCGGGGTAATCACGGACGATCGTGGTGAAACACTACCCGGGGTTAACATCCTGGTAAAGGGCACAACAAGAGGTGCCGTGACCAATTTCGACGGTGAGTACACCCTTAGCGCGAGTCCCAGCGATGTGCTGGTGGTCTCCTACATAGGGTTTGAAACACAAGAGATCACCGTGGGTAACCAAACGCGTATCGACATCGTCTTGAGTGATGCTGCCGTTCAGATTCAGGAACTCGAAGTGGTGGCCGTGGGTTACGGCGACGTAAGGCGAAGGGATTTGACCGGCTCCATTGCATCGGCTGATTTGTCGGAGATCGTGAAGCTACCGGTAAGCAACATCACCCAGTCGTTAGGCGGCCGCATCGCCGGTGTTCAAGTTTCATCGAAAGACGGTGGGCTGGGCGACAACTTCAGCATCACCATCCGGGGCGCCGGCTCGTTAACCCAGAGCACGGAGCCGCTCTACGTAGTAGACGGCTTCCCACTGGAGTCAAGTAACTTAGGAGCACTTAACCCCAATGACATCGAGTCAATCGACGTGCTCAAGGACGCTTCCGCCACCGCGATTTACGGTTCCCGCGGGGCCAACGGTGTAGTAATCATCTCTACCAAGAAGGGTGCCGCCGGGCGTCCTCAGATAGAATACAACGCCAACGTAACCATCAGCAGCATGGCTAAAAAACAGGAGCTGCTGACCGGTTACCAGTTCGTGGAGCTGCAAAAAGAGATCATGGCAGACGATGAGGTGTTCGCGGAGAACTACCTGCGTGACGGTCGTACCTTGGAGTCATACCGTACCGAACCCGAGTACGATTGGCAAGACGCTATCTACCGTACGGCGGTAACCAACAACCACTACCTATCCCTATCAGGTTTGCAGGGTGACTTGCAGTACTCCGCTTCCGGTTCCTACTTTAACCAACAGGGTATCATCGTTAACTCGAGCCTGGACCGTTACCAAGGGAGGATTAGCTTGGACCAAAAATTGATGGACGATAAGCTGCGCTTGCGCCTCATCACCAACGCTACCCGTACCGAGAGGAACGGCGCAGACCCCACGGGAGGTGCCATTTCGGTGAGCCATGCGCTTATGTACAGCGTGTGGGGCTACCGCCCCGTATCACCCACGGGAAAAGACCTGATGGTGGAGCTTTATGACGATGCGGTAGAGATGACTGAAGATTACCGGTTTAACCCGGTCTTATCGGCCTACAACGAGTACCGCAAAACAACGACAGACAACCTGAGCATCAACGGGATGGCCGAATACGAAATCATAAAGAACTTGAAATTTAGGGCCACGGGAGGATATCAGCTGGTGAACTACACAGTGGAGCAGTTCAATAACTCCAAAACGAAAACCGGTTTTTACCACGATAAAAACGCATCCTACCGGGGTATCAACGCGTACTACCGTCAAAACAACACCAACCGGTTGTTGAACGAGAATACGCTTAACTACCAATATCGCCACCATGGCCACAACTTGAACCTGTTGGGCGGGGTCACCTTTCAAAAGGAGAACTTCTACTCGCACGATATGACCAGCACCTTCATCACCAACGAAATATTCGAGATGGCCGGCTTCGGACGAAGCAGCGCTACCCCCACCGTGGGTTCGTCGAAAGGGGGCAACTCGCTCTCCTCGTACCTCGCTCGGGTAAACTACAACTACAAATACAAGTACTACGTGACCGCCTCGTTCAGGGCCGACGGCTCGTCGAAGTTCTCCAAGAAGAACCGTTGGGGTTACTTCCCCTCGGCTTCCCTGGCATGGGCCTTTAGCCGCGAAGATTTCCTGAAGGATAGCGACCTGATCACCAACGGGCGCCTCCGCCTAAGCTACGGGGAGACCGGGAACAACCGTGTCGGCAACTTCGACTATAGAGGGATGCTGGGTACTGGCGATACTTACCACTACCCGTTCGACAGCAACAAGCAGATCTCCTACCTGCCTACCAGCATGCAGAACGAGAATTTGAAGTGGGAGACCACCGTTCAGTATAACGTAGGGGTCGACCTCTCCTTCTGGCATGACCGGATGAACATCGTGCTGGACTACTACGTGAAGAACACGCGCGACCTGTTGCTACAGGCTGACTTAGCACCTTCATCGGGCTACGCGTCGGCTATGATGAACATCGGTGAACTGCAAAACAGGGGGCTCGAGTTCTCTATCCAAACCAACAACATACAGACGAACGACTTTCAATGGTCCTCTTCGTTCAACGTCTCGCTCAACAAAAACGAGATTACCAAACTGAACGATGACCAGATCGCGATGACACGGTCAATCTACTGGGACAATAAATACAGAACCATGCCGGCCTACATCAGCCCCATCGGTAGCCCCGCCGGCTTGATGTACGGCTTCCTGTACGAAGGCACCTATAAGAAGGAGGATTTTGACATCACCGTGAACGATAATGGCGTGCAGGTCTACACGCCCAAGAAAGGCGAGGTAGTCTACTCGAGCGAATCGAGACCCGGCGACCCCCGCTACCGCGATATCAACAACGACGGGGTAATTAACGACGACGACAAGACCGTCATTGGGCAAGGCCACCCCATCGCGATAGGCGGTTTGAACAACAGCTTCGTGTACAAGAACTTCGATTTAAGCATCTTCTTCCAGTTCAGCATGGGGAACGACATCTTGAACGCGAACCGGATGGTCTTCGAGAACCCGCAGGGGAAAAGGCACACCAATATGTTTGCCAGCTACATGAACCGGTGGACGGAAGAGAACCCCACCAGCAATATGCCTCGCTCGAAAGCAGTTGGCTCGCAAGAGTATAGCAGCCTCTACATCGAGGACGGCTCATTCCTGCGCTTGAAGTCGGTGTCCGTGGGCTACAACTTCCAACCCGCGATACTACAGCGGTTACATATCGCATCGGCCAGGCTTTCCCTTTCAGCGGAAAACCTGCTCACGTTCACATCCTATTCGGGGAACGACCCAGAGGTATCCACCCGTGATTCCGTGTTGACACCCGGTTTCGACTGGTCACCCTATCCCCGTTCCAGGAACTATTCTGCTTCATTAACCCTAACATTTTAAAAAATAACGCGAAGATGAAAAAAATAATAATACTATTGACACTGGTGGTTGGCATCACCTTGGGAGCGTGTAGCGACTTTCTGGATGCGCGCGCGTACGACTTCGTATCACCCGAGGAGTTTTATAAAAACGAAAACGATGCGAAAATGGCGCTGGCGGGGGTCTATTCTGCCCTGGCTATGGAGCACGTGTACGGTAATAGGTACTCCTGTATGATCTCTAACGTGGACGACTTAAGCTTCTACGCGCGACCGGCTGCAAACACCTCCGCGGACGTTTACGGAAACGGCCACAACACGAGCAACACCGATATTTATTACGCGTGGAACGCGATCTACAAGGGTATCGAAAGCGCAAACATCCTGATAGAACGGATAGATGGTGCTGATATCGATGAATCGGTGAAAACACGGGTCAAAGGGGAGGCCAAATTCCTGAGGGCCTACTACCACTTCTTGCTGGTGCAAGCGTGGAAGGATGTACCCATTCGGAAGGAGTCCTTCAAGGATGTCTCGAAATCCACGTTACCTGCCACCCCGATGGCTGAAGCACTGGATTGGATTATCGATGAGATGGAAGAGGCATTGCCCATGGTAGATAACAAGGAGTACGACAAACGGCCTTCATACGTGAAAAAGACCGTGGTAGAAGGCGTATTGGCAAGGGTGGCACTCACCCGGGCGGGATACCCCACCAACGGTGGCAAGCCCTACTACGAGATGGCGGCACGCTACGCCAAGTCGGTGAAAGACTCCAACAAACATAGCCTGAACCCCGACGTCTACGAGATGTGGAAATGTATGGCAAGCGACCGCTACGACACGGAATATAACGAGTCAATGTGGGAGGTGGAGTTCATCGGCGCACGCGAGTTGGATGGAAACTACACGGAAAGTCGCATCGGCAACGTGATTGGTAACGTGCAACGGAACGGTTCACCCGAGGGGTTGGGCTACAGCTACTGGTTCTATTGTGGCTCGTTGATCCTGTGGGACCTGTATGACGACGTTGATAAGCGCCGAGACCTCTCGATGGCACCCTATCAAATAAATAATAAGGACGAGTACGTTAACTGGAGAGCCAACCAGATCGTGCAGCGCGCTTGCGGTAAGTTCCGCCGGGAGTGGGAGACCATTACCCCCAAGCACAAGAACTACACCCAGATAAACTACCCGCTCATTCGCTACGCCGACGTGCTGCTGATGCTTGCCGAGGCTGAGAACGAAGCCAACCAAGGACCTACTGCCCTTGCTTACCAGGCAATCAACATCGTCCGTGAACGGGCAGGTATTGAACCCCTTTCCGGGTTATCCTATTCCGAGTTCCAGCAAGAACTTCGTGACGAGAGAGGTCGTGAGCTTTGCTTCGAATCGCTCCGCAAGTACGACCTCGTGCGCTGGGGCATTTACACCGACGCGATCGCAGCCTTAGGTCAAGCCACCTACGATTCGAGATGGCCGGGTGGTAGCAACTACTCCACGGCCCGCGCTTTCGCAGAACGGACGCAAAAGAAGCACGAGTTCCTTCCCATACCCGTGAGGGAGCTCTCCATCAACACCGAGCTCACGCAGAACCCGCTATGGTAATACTTTATTACACCGAAACATAAAAATAAAATAATCGTATGAAACGAGCATGAAAACTGTTTTCACACAAGAACATGATTAAAGCGAGTTCCATACCCCGAAATAAAAAATATACTAATCGTATGAAACATCTATATACAATCCTTTTTTTGATTCCCCTCTTCTTCGTTGCCTCTTGCGATGACGTCCTGAAGGAGGTAGATTTCTCGGTGACCACCGAGAAAACCTCCTACACGGTTGGTGAGGAAGTAGTATTTAACATCGTTAACGCCCCCGACTGGGTTACCTTCTACTCGGGGGAAGAAGGCAAGAGTTACCCCGATTCGTACGGTGCGAGCATCAAGAACATGCGAAACGAGCTCTTCACCTACAGCTACAGCTACAGTAACCCGGGTACGTACAAGGTGGTTTTCGTGGGAGGTAACACCAATTACCAAGGGAGCAAAGAGCAGACGGTAACGCTCACCCTCACCATTAAGTGAGCACGATGAAACAAGGTGTCGGCACGAAGATATCCAAGGGTTACACCTACTTCTATCGTCTTCTGCTCGCTTGGGTGCTATTGAGCGGTGCGTGGATGCTTCCCGCCCAGAGCTTTGAGGACCCTGCACTGCCTACCACGGTAACCGTGGTAGGCAACACGGGTGACTTGCAGCTAAGCCGCGAGTACTTTAAAGATGGCAATCAATCGCTCTTGTGGAGTTGGAGTGCCGAGAAGTCATCACTACGGTTCAGCGACCCCGGCATCCGCGAAGTGGTTGAGTCGTTTAACCGAAGGGGAGGCCTAAAGCTCTGGATACATAACGAAGAACCCCTGAGCAGCCCCTTGGTGTTTACCTTCAAGGATAAAGAAGGTAACGCGTGCTACACGTTCAACTTCAACATGAACTTCACGGGGTGGCGGGCTGCTTGGATCGCGTACAGCGACATGTGGACCCCCCAAGGAGGCAAAACGACCCAGCAAGATGTGGTTACCATGGAGATAGAATCGCCCGAAGGCGTTTCCTCGGGAAAGGTCTGGCTAGACCGCTTGGAATTTTCTAACCAGCTGGAACATCGAACCACACCTGACGCGCAGATACCCGACAACAACCGCCACCTAACACGGGCCCTTTGGCACTGGGGGTTACTTTACCAGTGGGAACAGCAGCCGCACGGCATTCCCGTACCGGCTCGCCTTTCGCCCATAGAGCTGGGACAGCTGAACCTCGTTTACGAAAATACGAAAGGGTCGTTGAAGAAACGGGGGTTATCAGACAAAGAGAAGGAGGAACTGCAGCGACTTACCACGCTCTTCGCCATATCGGACGATGCCAAACGTGGAGCCCCCCTGATGCAGAAAGACAACCTGCTCCCCGGTGATGTCAGTTACGGACAGCTTAATAAGCTACTCGACCTGCTATCGCGGAGCTGGTACGCGGATGGGAACGAAAGTGCCAAGAAAGAGTTCGTGAAAACCGTCCGTTACATGCTCAACCAGGGGTTCGCCTTCGAGAGCGGGATGGGTACCAATCACCACTACGGCTACGAGATTCGCGACCTCTACGGGGCCATCTGGTGGATGGAAGATGTGCTGAGGGAGGCAGATATTTGGGAGGAGACGCGCAAAGCCGTGACTTACTGGAGTGGCTTGCAGGAGACGCGTGCACCCTACAACCGTGTAAGGGACGAGATTACCGACTCCTGGAACACCCTGCTGATCCCCCGGTTGACCTGTGCGCTTTGGCCCGACAACGAGAACGAGCGATTCAGGAATTTGAAATCTCTGGCCCGTTGGGTAAACGGTTCCCTACAGTACTCCCCGGGTACCATCGGGGGTATCAAGGTAGACGGCACCGCTTTCCACCATGGGGGGCATTACCCCGCTTACTCCGTTCCCGGTTTCGCCAGCTTGGGAGTTTACCTTAGCCACGTCAATAACACCCAATTCACGCTTACCCAAGAGGCGTTCGAGGTATTTAAACATGCCCTGCTCACCATCGCCAGGCAGTCCAACACGAGGGACTGGGGCATAGGCAATTCGGGGAGACACCCCTTTAACGGGGCCATCAATAAGAGCGAAGTGCTGGCCTTTGCCTACGCGGCCATGGTGCCTCTCCAACCGGATAGGGAGCTGGCGGGCGAGTACCTAAGACTGATGGAGGGGTTGAGGAAATACACGATCGACGAGCGGTTGGAGCGTTCCTTCCGGGAGGCAGGGATTACCGCCAATAAACCCCCCACGGGCTTCTACGTTTACAACCACGCGTCGCAAGGGGTTTACCGATACAACGACAAGAAGGTCAGCATGAAAGGATTTACCCAAAACGTGTGGGGAAGTGAGCTCTATACCCGCGACAACCGGTTTGGCAGGTACCAGAGCTACGGGTCTATCCAGATAATCGGGACCCGCACGCCTGAACCCCAGCACAAAGGGCGTCCAGTGACAGAGGAAGCAAGCCGATACAGCGAAGCGGGATGGGACTGGAACAGGAACCCTGGAACGACCACCATCCACCTGCCTCTGGAGCTTTTGGAATCCCCCCTGCGGGGCAGCGATATGCTGCGTCAACCCGAATCCTTCGCCGGCGCTTCACGCCTGAATGACGGCGAGTTTGGCATGTTCGCGATGAAGCTGGGCGAGCGGGATCGTGAGCGGTTCACCCCCTCATTCCATGCCCGGAAGTCGGCCTTCGCCTTTGGCAACAAGATCATCGCCCTGGGCTCTGCTATCGGCAACGATAACGGGGAATACCCCACCGAGACCACGCTCTTCCAACAGGCGCTGTGGGATGAGGGCGAAACCATCGTCATCAACCAGGAAAAGGCATCGGCTTTCCCCTACAGGAAAGAGGTCAACAAAGGGGAGAGCGAGGCCCAGCTTATTGTAAGCTTGACAGGAGAGCATTACTACATCCCGGCAGGACAATCGCTTGTGATCGAGAAAAAAGCGCAGCAGTCGCGGGAAAACAAGCGGATGCAACCTACCGAGGGTAAATTCGCCACCGCATATATCGACCATGGGACGGCACCCAACAACGAATCGTACGAGTATATGATCGTGATGGATGCGACCCGCTCGCAGTTGAGGGCATTACAAAGGGGGCAAACGGGATATAGCGTGTTAAAACATGACTCCGCGGCACATATCGTAAAAGATGACGATAGCAACGCAAGGGGATACGCCATCTTCGACGAGTTGGAAGGAGAGGACGACGAGTACCTCGCCGCCTGCGACAAGGAGGTGATGGTGATGATACAACCTAAAGGCAACCGGGTTCACCTGAGCGTATGCGACCCGGACCTCTACCTGGGCGAATACAAGTATACCACCGCGCAGGAGTGCCAGCCGGTTACCAAACGACTTACCCTGAAAGGACGGTACAAGCCGGTCACCGAAATCGCAGCCCTAGACCTCCAGGTTTCGGGAAACAACACGATACTGTCAGTCACGTGCCAGCACGGCATCCCGGTGGAGTTCACGCTAGAAAAACAGGCAAACTAACCCGGTCGATCCCGTGGAAAAAGGGATCGGTAGAAAAAGTTACATTAAAAGTCATATCAGTTAATATCAATAAAACGAAACAGTATGAGAGTATTCATGATCCTTTCCCTCGCGGTCGCACTAATCGCCTGCACGGGTGGTAACAGCCAAAAAAAACCGTCTGAAGCTACCGACCTATTCCAGGAGGTGATAAAGACTGCCGAAGCCCAAATAGGATACCAGGTGAAGGTAATCGAAGAGTCGGGGAAAATATTAAACGCGCGTACCACACGAAACGGACACGTGCATTATATCAGGAGGCAAGACTGGACAAGCGGTTTCTTCCCCGGCACCATGTTTTACATGTACGACCTTACCAAGGAGCCAAAGTGGCTGGAGGTAGGAATTAAGTACACCGAAGACCTTGACACCATCAAGCACCTGAAGTGGCACCACGACGTGGGCTTCATGATCGATTGCAGCTTTGGCAACGCGCTTCGGGTGACCGAAAACGAGGCGTACAAAGAGGTGATGATCGAAGCGGCCAAGTCGCTCTCCACCCGATTTCGACCGGCGGCCGGCGTGATCCAAAGCTGGGATGAAGACCGGGGATGGCAAGGCGAACGGGGGTGGATGTGCCCGGTAATCATCGACAACATGATGAACCTGGAGCTACTGTTCAAAGCCACCCAGTTCTCGGGCGACTCCACCTTTCATAACATAGCGGTTTCGCACGCCGACAAAACCATGGAGAACCACTACCGGGACGACTGGAGTTGTTACCACGTGGTTGACTACGACAAAGAGGTGGGGGGCGTGCGGAGCAAGCAGAACGCGCAGGGGTACGCCCACGAATCGGCATGGTCTAGAGGCCAAGCGTGGGGCCTGTACGGCTTCACGGTTGCCTATCGCTACACGAAAGACCAACGTTACCTCGATATGGCCGACAACATCTACCGCTTCATCTTCACCCACGAGAACCTTCCGGCAGACCTGGTTCCCTACTGGGACTACAACGCACCCAATATCCCCAACGAGCCGCGCGACGCGTCGGCTGCCGCTGTTGCCGCCTCGGCACTATACGAGCTGGTGAACTACGGCAGGCCAGAGTACCGGGAGACGGCTGACAAGATCATGACATCGTTGGCCGGCGACGCGTACACGGCCATCGTGGGTACGAACGGGAATTTCCTGTTGATGCACTCCGTGGGAAGCATCCCGCATGACAACGAGATTGACGTACCCCTTAACTACGCCGACTACTATTTCCTGGAGGCGCTAACGCGTAAGATGCGGCTTGAAGGTGCGCTGTAGCCAGCGCTTTACATTAAGTAAACGGGTGGCCACGTGAATGCGAACATTTCGGTAGTGAAAGACTTTTAATGAATAGGATATGCAACGTGTTGTGCTGGTATTTTCCTTTTTGTTGCTCCTGGGGATCACCTATTCCCAGGACTTTAAAGAGTACAACCATGCTGCCATCATCTCATTCGAAGAGCCCGATTCCCGAACAAGTCACGATGCCCACTCTACCCTGACTATCACGAGCGAGCATTACAAACACCTGAGTAGCAGCCTGAAATGGTCTTGGAGTAGCGTTGATTCTTACTGGAGCATACGGGACGAGGTCGCCTATACCGCACCACTAACCGATTCAGCCCCCCGCCTCTGCACCTTTGTTTTCTGGATCTACTCGAAAGAGCCGGTTACAAACGGGCACCTTAAGGTGGAATTCCTAAAAAAGGGACGGGTAACCTCCCATTTTGAATACGGTCTCAACTTCAGCGGATGGCGGGGCGCATGGGTAGCGTTTGACCGGGATATGGAGGGTCAGCCGGAAGTGGGTATGGATGAGGTGCGCTTCTCGGTTCCCGGTGTGAACTCGGGAACGCTCTTCTTTGATCACGTGATCCTCGCCTCCATGCAAGACGCCCGCCACCACACCGCCGATTTTCAAGCCCCTTTTATCAACGTGAGGACACGCAACCACTGGCTCATCCTGAACGACTCTTGGAACAAAGAGTTCGATGTACCACTCAAGCCACCTTCGGAGAAAGAGGTGAATGACGCGGCACAGATCGCCAATCGCCTAAAAGAGTACTTCCTGGAAGAGGGCTGCACCTTGCCGCTCTCCATGCTTCGCGAAGAGGTGGAAGCATACAGGATCACGGAGAACGATGATGGTACGGTTCGAGGGGTTCCCCTCTTCCTTGAACGGTTTGGCGAAACGTACGAGATGTTCGGTGCAGACAGGTATCACAAGATCTACAACAACATCATGGGGATGGAAAAGTTCAATGCCACCCTGTTGCGTGTCGCGGTCGCCTATCACCAATCCGAAATACCTGCCGAGAGAAGGGAATTGGAAGACCTATTCGTGACGATGATTCGTCATATGCTGGACCAGGGGTTTCAAGCGGGCAGTGCCATGGGTACGCTTCACCATTCGGGTTACAGTATGGAGCAATTCTACCCGGCTGTTTTCTTAATGCTGGAGCCCCTGGAGCGACATGGCCTGCGGACTACCGTCCAACAAGCCGCGGAGTGGTTCGCGGGCACAGGTGAGGCGCGTGAGAAGCCCACGACGCCCGGTACGGATGTCGACACGTTCAACACCAACCTGATCGCCAGGCTTACGAGCATCTTGATGATCGAATCCGAACCGGAAAAAATACGTTACCTTCACGCTTTCAAGCAGTGGTTAGATAACGGTTACCAATACACCGATGGCACACGGGGCACGTTTAAGATAGATGGTACCATGTTTCATCACCGCCACCACTACCCCGCGTACGCGGTCGGTGGGTTTAAAGGGGCGGTAGAGGCTATCTACCTGTTGCGGGGTACCGACTTCAAGATTTCGGAACGCAGCCACCGAATCTTAAAGAACGCCTTGTTATCCATGCGCGTGTATTGCAACCTCCGTACCTGGCCCCTATCTTTGTCTGGGCGTCATCCGGATGGTAACGGGCAGTTGAATCCCGAACATTACGGTTTGCTCTCCTTTGCCGGTTCACCGGACGGGTTGCATGACATCGACGCCGAGGTGGCAGGGGCTTACCTTAGGCTGGTTGATAGCGTTACGAACCGATCCCGAGAGCTGGTCGACCTGGGCTTCTCCCCGGAGAAATCGCCCTCCGGGAATTGGACATTCAACTACTCCAGCCTGAATGTACACCGCAGGGACGACTGGATGGTCTCCGCGATGGGGCATAGCCGCTACCTCTGGTCAAGCGAGATATATCGCGGTGAAAACCTCTTCGGGAGATACATGACGCACGGCTCATTGCAAATCCTTGCCACGGGTAACCCCATCTCTAACGAGGGCTCCGGTTACAGGCAAGAGGGGTGGGATTGGAACCATTTCCCGGGAACCACCGCCACGGTACTCCCCATCGAGCAGCTTCGGGCAGACGTGAAAAACCTGGATGACGTGTCGGGATTTGAAGAGATGCTCCTTTCGGACGAATCGTTTTCCGGGGGTATCTCCCTCGGCGGGAAACAGGGGGCCTTCGGCATGAAGCTTCACGAACATGACAAATACAACGGTTCGCTGCGAGCAAGGAAGTCGTTTTTCTTTTTCGACAACCGGGTGGTTGCCCTGGGCAGCCAGATCGAGTCGGCCTTGCCCGAAGAGACGCACACCACGCTGTTTCAGACCTACCTGGAAGAGGTGGACAAGCCCTTCTTCCTGAATGGGCAAACAAACGCGACTTTCCCTTACCTGGAAATGTTGCCGAACAGCAAGGTAAACGTCTTATCGGATGGACTCAACAACCTCTTCTTCGTCAACCGAGGCGAGGTGATGTTCAAAAAGGAAGAGCAACACTCCTTCCATGAAGAGGGCGGGCTCCCCACCAGGAACAACTTTGCCCTGGCCGCGATAAATCATGGCTCCCGACCCAACAACGGCAGCTACGAGTACATGATCTTGGTGCAACCGGACATGGCAGAACTAGAGCGGGCGTACACCAATGCCCTCGCGGGCAACTTCCCGTACGACGTGTTACGGCACGACTCGCTGGCACACGTGGTGAGAGACCGTGCGACAGGTACCACGGGTTACGTCATTTTCGAAGCGGGCGAAGTGAGCAACGATCTCATACTCCGCGTGAGTCACCCCACCCTCGTTATGAGTCAAGAGATGAGCTGTAACCAGCTCCTCCTTGCCGTGTGCGACCCGGACCTTCGGTTTTACGAGGGACCGGCCGATGAAGTATACGACGAGAAGGGGAAAACGGTGGAGCGGAGTGTCTACTCCAGGGAGTGGATCAACAACCCTTCCGGCATCTCGTTCGTGAAAGTGACCCTTGCCGGTTGCTGGAAGATAGGGGCGGTAACGCCTTACGCGAAAGTGGTTGCCTCCGCACAGGGACAAACCACCATCGAGTTCAAGTGTCAACACGGCATGCCACGCGAGGTGCTGCTCCTGCGTGAAGATAGTCAACAGAATGGTCAAGCACGTTAAATTGTCACACTGGATTAACAAACACCGTTAGTAACTACATGCATAATAATTATAAAAATAAAATAATCATATGAAACGAATGCATAAAACCCTCCCATACTTGGGTATCGTCGGGTTGCTCCCCCTTCCCGCCTGCGTGCAGGGAGAAAAAGCAACGGGTCAAGATGCTGACTCCCCCAACATCATCTACGTATTCCCCGACCAGATGCGCAACAGCGCCATGGGATTCTGGAGCAACGAACCATACGCCTCCCATATCCGTTACAAGGGAGATCCGGTCATCACCCCTAATCTGGACAAGTTCGCCGGTGAGTCAGTGGTATTTTCGTCGGCGTACAGCAACACCCCCATCAGTAGTCCCCACCGTGGCTCGCTGCTCACGGGTATGTACCCCAACAAGAGCGGTGTTCCCTTGAACGTGAACTCGAGCCGCCCATTTAACACCCTCCCGGTTGATGCTGTCACCATCAGCGACGTGTTCAGCCAAAACGGGTACAACTGCGCCTACATTGGGAAGTATCACCAGGACTGCCCCACCCCCAACGATCCCGATAATCCGGGGAACTACGTGGAGGGACGGGACCCTGTTTGGGACGCGTACACGCCGCCCGAGAAGCGACACGGTTTCGATTTCTGGTATTCGTACGGTACCTTCGACGTGCATAAGAAGCCGCACTACTGGGATACTGAAGGGAAGCGTCACGAGATCCGGGAATGGTCGCCCAAGCACGAGGTGGATATCGCGATCGACTACCTGATTAACCGGGATGGTCAGCGAGACAGCAGCAAACCCTTCTTCATGATGATGAGCATGAACCCACCCCATCACCCATACCGGTCACTCAATGACTGCATGGAAGAGGATTACAACCTCTACAAAGACAAAACGCTGGGAGAGCTGCTTATCCGGGATAACGCCGATACCACCATACAGAAAGCCGCTTCGGCTCCCTACTACTTTGCCCAGATAACGGGCGTTGACAGGGAGTTTGGACGACTACTCACGGCGCTCGACAGCCTTGGCTTGGCCGATAACACCATCGTGGTATTCGCCTCGGACCATGGCGATACGATGACCAGCCAAGGGGTGAGCGATGCGAAAAACTCGCCCTACACCGAAGCCACCGCTATCCCCTTCATGGTTAGGTACCCGGGTAAACTGGAGCCGCGGGTGACCGACCTACTCCTCTCCAGCCCCGATATTATGCCCACGTTAATCGGGCTGAGCGGGTTGGGCGACAAGATACCGGGTAGCGTGCAGGGAGAGAACTACGCCGACTACCTCTTAACCGGGAATTCCTCTTCACCCCTGCCCCAGAGCGCACTATATATCCGAAACCTGGATGGCGACAAGGATGAAAACGGAAAAGTTACCAACTACTTCCCCGAGACAAGGGGCGTGAAGACAGCCGACTACACGCTGGCACTCAGCATCGATAGGGAGTCGAAAAGCTTGAAGCAGACCTACTTCTTTCACGACGCCGAGGATCCTTACCAGTTGAACAACTTGTCCTTAGCTGATTATCCTGAAGAGGTCGCCTTCCTTTTGGAACAACTTGCCCAGCTCCTTGAGAAAATAGAAGACCCTTGGTACGAAGAGAAAATATTGCAGGAGATAGTGCCTTATAATTAGGCGAAAAACACTGCCCATCGGCTTTCAGGTAAGAAGCCGATGGGTAGCGTAACCCTCCACGTGTATCGCGGCCAACGGGCGGGCCGCGCAAATATACTCGCACGCTCCGCAGCCGATGCATTTATCCTTGTCGATCACGGGAACGAGACGTAGATTAATTGTGCTCGCGTTCGGGTTATCTGTCGGCGGTATGTAAGGCTTGCCATCATCCCGGTACTCGCGGCTAATGGCATCGGTGGGGCATATGCGCCAACAGGCATCGCAGTTCACATCATCCCTCACCACCACGCAGTTCTCGCGAAGGTAGACCGCGTGACCAATCGCCGTTTGGGTTTTATTCTCTGTCGTAAGCCCTTTAATCGCATCAGTGGGGCACACGTCGGAGCAGATGGTACAATCGGTCCGGCAATACCCCTTTTCGAAAGAGAGGGTGGGCTGCATAACAAACTCCCAGCCGTACTCATTTGCCGAAGGGCGAATGATCTTTTCGGGGCATTTCGCCACGCAAAGCAAGCAAGCGGTACAGGTATCGTTCAGGTGACCGCGGCTAACCGAGCCGGGGGGCGTTACCGGTTTCATTCGGTTAAAGCGCTCTTTCCTGACCGCCGGGAACTTGATCATGCTTCGCTTTTTATCCTGAGCCATCAGCTCCGCGGCGGTTCCCGCGATAAGCAACGATGTGGTAATAAACTCCCTCCGGGAGTTCGCGGCTTTACCAGTGACTTGTTGCACTGCTTTTCCCTCAGCTTTTCCCTCAGCTTTTCCCGTCCCTATGTTCACTTCTTGACCTGCCACTTTGGTCGCTATTTTCTCCCCTGCGTTACCCCCTTCATTTTCGATTCCATTGCCGGCCGTTTGACTCACTTTTCGATTCGTCGTCCAGCTCCCGGTATAAACAATGCTGTTTTCCCTGCACGCGTCAATGCAGTTGAAACAAGAGACACAACGGGAATAGTCGATGGCATGCTGTTTCATATCAATGCACGACGCCTTGCAATCGCGTACGCATCGTCCACATTGGATACAACTGGAAGGGTTAATCTGAATTTTCAGGAAAGAGAGCTTGCTCAAGTAGCCCAATAGGGTACCCACGGGGCAGATGGTGTTGCAGTAGGTACGCCCGCTTCGCCAGGCCAAATAGCCGATAACGAGCAACGTCAATAGGGCCAACGCGAAGCTGACCCCGCTTTTCATCCATATATCGGTTTCCACGAACGTGTAACTCCCATCCCCCAATGCTTTCACTATCAGGTTATTTATCCCGTTATAAAGGGGGCTCAACAACTCGGCAACCATACGGCCATACATGGAGTAGGGATCCAACAGCGCAGGGATAACGCCAATCCCGGCGATAATCCCGATAACGAACAGAACGAGTATAACCCACCGCAACACGGTTTTCGGCTTCGAGTAACGATAGCGACGTCTCTTTTTGGGCTTTAAGCGCCGTGCGAAAAAAGCCACCACGTCCTGGTAAATACCGGTGGGACAGATAACGGAACAGTAAACCCTCCCGAAAATAAGCGTCAGAAGCACCAGCACGATAAGCACCACCGCATTCAACGCGAGCAGGGCGGGAACGAATTGCAGTTTGGCAGCGAAGGCAAAATAGCGGTGCAAAACCCCCGAAATATCGAGGAACAGCATCGTGATGAGCAGTCCGAAAATAACGGCAAGAACGATCCTTATTTTTTTCAACATGATATTACTGCACTTTTAGTTGTTGTACAAGATGGTCAATTCTGAGTAACTCCATGGGAATCCTTATCCGCTGGGGACACGTTGACAAGCAGTCGCCACAATTGATGCAGTGGTTAGCCTGTTCCAACTCGGGAATGGTACGATTGTAATCGACCAAAAAGGCACGGGATGCCCTCTTGAATTCCGCGTCGCGTGGCCCATCAAGGTTTGGGACATTGCTGTCGTACGTGGCTTTGTTGAAATACAAAAGTATCCCGGGTATATCCACCCCGTACGGGCAAGGCACGCAATACTTGCAATCGGTACAGGGGATGATTTTGTAGGTCGTGATAATATCGGCAGCTTTTTGAAGGATCTCTTTCTCCTTATCCGTCATCGGCTCAAGGGGTGAATAGGTTTTGATGTTTTCTTTCAAGTGGTCCAATAATGTCATCCCGCTCAAGACGACCATCACCTGCGGGTGAGAGCCCACGAAGCGGAACGCCCAACGTGCCGGTGTATCATTCGGGCGCTCCTCCCTCATCATCTCTATCACGTTGCGGCTCACTTTCGTCAACCGGCCCCCTAAGAGCGGCTCCATGATCATGACGGGAATATGCCTCTTTTCCAACTCGTTGTACATGTAACTGGCAGGCACACGCGCGTATTTCCAGTCGAGGTAATTCATCTGGATCATCACGAAATCCCACTCGACCGGCTCCGCGAGCAGCTTATCGAAAAACGCTTGATTCCCGTGAAACGAAAAACCCAGGTTACGGATGCGCCCCTCCTTTTTCTCGTTCAAGAGAAAATCAAGTATACCCCACTCCTTGTAGAGGCGTTCATACGTCCGGTCGTTCGACAAGCTATGCAGATGATAGTAGTCGAAATAATCAAGCTGCAACTTCTCTAACTGCTTGTGATAAATCGCGATGGCGTCTTCCCTCGATCGCGCGCTCCCCGGCATTTTCGTCGCCACGAAAAAACTCTCCCTCGGGTATTTTTTCAGCAGTTTACCGAGAACGATTTCAGACTCACCTTGGTGATACCCCCACGCTGTATCGAAATAGTTAACCCCGTGAGCCATGGCGAAATCGATTAACTCCTCCGCCTTTGCCTCATCGATAAACCGCCGCACCCCTTCCGGCGTTTCACGTTCCACCGTGGGAAAACGCATCGCCCCATAACCGAGCAGGGAGATTCTATCCCCCGTTTTAGAGATAGTGGTGTAGGTCATCTTGTCGACCGGCACATTTTCAATGTCGGGCTTAATGTCCGCCCAATCCATTTTCGAGCGGCCGGAGCACCCTGCCAGGCACCAGCTCGCCGGGATTAACGCGGCACCCAAGCCCATGTACTTTAACGCTTTTCGTCGGGAAATTTTTCGCTGGCCAGACATGTGGTTCGTTTCCATATTCTTCAACATTTTTTTCAATTTCCAGTTGCAAGGGCAAAAACCTTTCAACTTCTTCCTCTCAAAACACTATTATTCACCTGTTATGACTCAACTTATTATTGAAAGGGTCATTTTTGTTCCAACTGTTTTCAAATATTCCACATCAGATCGTTACCCATGTACGCTCCACTCGGTTTCCCAAGGAGCTAATCTTTCACAAATATAGTGATTTGAGGAAATAAAACAACGGCTGAAGAACTGTTTTATTTCTGAAACTATTTGCCTTCTTTTGTTTCACGGTTCACCCATCGCCTAACCTGAACAAAAGTTAAAGGAAAAAGAGGATATTTTAAAATATATATTCAGTAACAAAAGTGTATCTTAGGAATTAAAGGGCTATTTTTATCGACAGATTGTCTGCGCACTAAGTGTGCTCATTAACCCATTAATAAACAAATTGGCTTTTGTTAATAAATATTCGAATCGTATGGAAAGATATAAAACGTTACTAATTGCCCTGATACTGCCGCTATGCATGCACGCGGCAGGGGAGGCCACGCTGAGGATCAACCAACCCAATCTAATGCATGAAACGCGTTCCACGCCCTCCCCGTTACCTAACGCCACCGTGTCTGACAAGAACGTTTCGTTCATGTGGCCGTTAGAAAATTACATGTTGTACTACACGGAAGGAAAAACGAGGCTGAGCAAGCCCAAAGAGGACGAGGTGAATTATCGGATACGCTTTTCAAAAAACCCGGCACTCAAGGGCAAGGTGTTCAAAGCGGAGACCTGCTGGCCGTTTTACAACCCCGAGCAGGTGCTTTCACCGGGGGTTTGGTATTGGCAGTACGGGTACGTGAACGGCAGCGAAACGAAGTGGTCAGACCTGTTGCGGTTCGAGGTGAAAAAGAATCCCGATAAATTTACACCTCCCCCACTTAAAACGGTTCTGCGGAAATTGCCGATGCAACACCCCCGCGTTTTGCTCTTTAAGAGGGAGTGGAACCACTTCATCGAGAAAAGCAAGGACAAAAAGGAGCGCGCATGGTTTCTTGAAAGCGCAGCTAAAATCGTTAAAGAAGAGCTAGTTAATTTCGACGAAGCTGTCAACACCAGCTACATGGAGGGCTTAACAAACCAGGTACAAAGAACCGCGATGATCACCCGGGAAAGCCGGAGGATCGTGGACAAAGAGGAGCGATATATCGACGTGCTCATCCGTTCCTACCTCTTGACGAAAGAGAAAGCCTACTTCGAGAATGCCATGGCACGTATCGAAGAGATGGTGTCATGGAAAAAAAGCCCACACCTGGTCGGTGACTTTAACGAAGCCACCATCTTATCGGTTGCATCGCTGGCTTACGACTCCTTTTATCACCTGTTAACGGAGAATCAGAAGGAGATGCTGAAAAGCGAGATCAAAGAGACTGGCGGGAATATATTCCGGAACCTCGCGAACCGGCTGGAAAACCATATTGCCGATAACCACATCTGGCAGATGAACCTCCGTATTTTCACCCTGGCGGCCTTCGCCATGTACGGGGATTTGCCCGAAGCTAAGTTGTGGGTCGACTACGCGTACAACCTCTGGTTGGCACGCTTCCCGGGTCTCAACGCAGATGGGGCTTGGCATAACGGTGATTCATACTTCCATACCAATCTTCGCACGCTCGTGGAGGTACCCTACTTTTACAGTAAAGTTACCGGCTACAACTTTTTTGCCGACCCATGGTATAACGGATCCGCCATGTACGTGATCACCCAGCAACCCCCCTTCTCCAAGTCCGGGGGGAATGGAAGCCAACACCAAAGCGTGGTAAAACCTAGAGGCACCCGGGTAGGGTACGCCGACGCCATCGCACGGTTAACCGGTAACGCCTACTTAACGGATTACGTGAACGTCATTTCAGAAGCCGAGCCCGATATTCTGTACGACGCGTTTGGCTCCAAGCCGGGAGACCTATCCTGGTTCAGGCTGCATTGCGACATCCCCCTCCCAACAGGCGCATCGCTATCAGAGCTGCCGCTCTCGTACGTATTCCCCCAAACGGGACTCGCCTCGTTCATGTCAGACTGGCAGAACCTGGAACAAAACGCGATGTGTACCTTCCGGTCAAGCCCGTACGGCTCCACATCGCACGCGTTGGCCAACCAGAACGCCTTTAACACCTTCTACGGGGGTAAACCCCTGTTCTACAGCAGCGGCCACCACTCCAGCTTCGTAGATGCGCACAGCTTGTACTGTCACCGCGCCAGCCGGGCACACAACACCATACTGGTTAACAGCATGGGCCAAAAAATAGGCACGGAAGGGTACGGGTGGATACCGCGCCACTACACGGGAGAGAAGATCAGCTACCTGCTTGGAGATGCCTCCAACGCCTACGGTAAAGTGGTATCGCCCATCTGGCTGGAACGCGCCCGCAACTCCGAATTGAGCTTTGATCCGACAACAGGATGGGACGAAAACCACGTGAACCTATTCCGTAGGCATGTCGTGATGTTAGGAGGGGCCGACCTCCTATTTATCTACGACGAGCTGGAAGCAGACACCGCAGTCGATTGGAATTACCTGCTGCACACGGTCGAAAAACCGATGATCATACAACAAAACGGGAACGAGCTCACCGTTCGCGCCACAAACGAGAAGGGGATTTCAGATGCCTACCTCTTCTCGGATAACGAACTGGAGGTAGAGATGACCAACCAGTTCTTCGTGCCGGCAGTCAACTGGCTGAGGGCTGATGATAAGGGATACTTCCAGCCCTACCGAAACCACTGGCACCTTACTGCAACCGCCCCGGGTAAAACGGTATACCGGTTCGCCACGGTCATCAACACCCGCGGTCATCAAGAGACCGAGGTAATACCCAAGCGGGTATCAGATACCCAAATAGAGATGGGAGAGTGGATTATCACCTTAAACCTGTCAACGAACGGGCAAGCAGGATTCACCATCAAGAACGATAAGAAGAAAATAACGCTCACATACGATGACAGTACCGTGATACAAGAAGGCGACAATAGCGTTACCCTCGTTGATCAACTTCCCGAGCTGGAGATATAGGTCGACACGCCCATTGATGTCAAGTCATTGAGATTAGGGGTTAGAAGCCCGAGCTCAAAACATCGATAACAATGCCACATGTGATGTGCGTATAGACATGTGATACATAAATGGTATGAACAAGAATGAAACAAAAGAAAACAATAGTGACATTTTTCACCGCGAAGTTTTAATAGGTTTTGGGATTAATATCCCTATTTTTGCGATAGACGTTTTAACAATTGAGAAAAAGAGCAACAATTAATTTAAACTGTGAAGAGAAATGAAATTTTATTTTAAAATCTTACCGCTTCTACTCCTTATTCCCGGTCTCAGCCTGTTTGCCCAATCCCACGTTGTTACCGGAACAGTGGTTGACGACCAGGGTCTTGAAGCGATTGGCGCCTCAGTGGTAATCAAGGGTACCACCACCGGGGTAATCACTAACCTGGAGGGCAAGTACCAAATCGAGGTTCCCAACCCACAAACCGACGTGCTGGTGTTTTCCTACGTCGGGATGGAGACTCAAGAGGTACCGGTGAACGGACAACGCGTTATCGATATCGAGTTCGAACCCAGCTCGTTCGTACTGGATGAGGTGGTCTCCATCGGGTACGGAACCACTCGTCGGCGCGATTTAACGGGTGCGATCTCCTCGGTTAAAGCAGAGGATATTGCCCGCGTACCAGTCACGAACGTAACGCAAGCGCTGGCCGGGAAGGTAGCCGGGTTAACGGTTACCCAGTCAGACGGATCACCGGACGCCTCCATCTCTATACGGGTGCGTGGAGGGCTGTCTATCACACAAGACAATGAGCCGCTCTACGTTATCGATGGTTTTCCCAATGAGGATGGCTTGGCTGGCCTTGACCCCAGTGATATCGCGTCCATCGAGGTGTTAAAGGATGCCTCCGCCACCGCGATCTACGGGGCCAGGGGCGGTAACGGGGTTATACTCATCTCTACCAAGCAAGGATCGGAAGGGAAACCCAGGATTAATTACGATATGTATTTCGGGATCAAGAAGATGACCAATAAAATGGCCCTGCTCTCAACGGAAGATTTCGTACGACTCGAATACGAAAGGGCTATGCTGGGTGGTGCATCTGAAATCACGAAGTTCGCATCCATCTACGGGGATGGCTTCGAAGGTCCAGCCAACCAACAGGACAACCTTTTCAGGAACATGTACGCCATTCACGCTACCATTCACGACGTCTATGGAGATAGGCCCGGTATTGATTGGCAAGGGTTAATATTTGACGATGCGAACCCAAAATCACAAAACCACAAGATCAGCGTCACCGGTGGTACCAAAAACAACCAGTACCTGGCCTCCTACTCGTTTAGCGACGACCAAGGAATCATGATGGAAAGTGGCTTCAAACGGCATAACATACGGTTGAACTACGTGCAGCAACTTACACCGAAAGCCCGATTCACGACTAACGTGTCATACATCGATGAAGAGACGCGGGGATTGGGTTCATTGTCCGAACAATCCTATTTTAGCCGAATGCAGCACATTATACAGTATCGGCCGACCATTGGGAAAAACAGGGACGATTATGAATTGGTGCTCTATCAAAACGACCCTATTACGGACGACGATAGTGGTAACCAAATGCAAAACCCCATCGTCTCCATCGACAATGAAAAGCGGGTTAGAAACAATAGGGTCGTGCAGTTGAACGGCAACTTCACCTACGAGATCATCAAGGACTTAACCTACAGGGGGAACATGGGCTACCGGGTAAGAGCCTACCAGGAAGATATGTTCTACCAGTTCGCGAGCAGGCAAGCGATAGGTGCAGGTGCACCCTACGGGTTCAGGATATTTAGAGACTACTATACCTTAAACTACAACAACACGCTCACCTACAGGAAAAGGCTCCCAAATCGACACAACCTCGAGTTCATGATCGGGCAAGAGTCCAACAGCCAACAATATAAATACATGCGGGTAGAATCGAGGGGCTTCCCAAAAGAGAACTTTGCCTTGGATGATATGGCACTGGGTGAATCTCCCAATAAGCCGGAAACGGATCGCTGGGGTGAAGAGTTGATATCGTTCTTCGGTAGGGTGAATTACAGCCACCTGGATAAATACCTGGCAACAGTCACGCTACGGGCCGATGGTAGTTCCAAGTTTGGAACGAACAGCAAATGGGGTTACTTCCCCTCTGCCTCCGTCGCTTGGCGTATCAATGAAGAGGAGTTCCTAAGAGACGTGGATGTGCTGTCGAACCTGAAACTCCGCTTGAGCTACGGTACCACGGGAAACAACCGGATCGGAACGTTCCGATCGCTCTCCAGGATGAGCTCTTCATGGCAATCATTCAACAACGAGACAAACGCGTCCTATCACAGCTCACAACTGCCCAACCCAGACTTGAAGTGGGAAACCAATATATCCAGGAACCTGGGTATCGACGTGGGCCTATTCGACCAACGGATTCAGTTGGTGATGGACCTGTATAGCAATGAGACTTCCGACCTCCTACTGGAGTCCCGCGTACCCCTCGTCTCGGGATACCAAACAACGCTAAGGAACATCGGGAAAACGAGGAACAACGGGGTCGAGTTTACCATCAACACGGTCAACATCCAAAGAAAAGATTTCCATTGGGAGTCCTCCTTCAATATAGCTACCAACCAAAACAAGGTACTGGCGCTGACCGATGTGGACTATTTCACCATTAGAACGGGATGGGCCGGTGCAGGCGAATTCAACGAAGATGATTACATTATACGGGTTGGTGACAAACTGGGCAGCATGTACGGCTACAAGTGGATAGGCCTATACGAGGTGGACGACTTTGATTACGACCCGGACAGCCGGACCTATACCGTTAAAAAAGGTATCCCTTACGACCCTGACAACTATCCCAAGCCGGGGTATAACAAGTTTGAAAACACCGACGACTCCGATGACTTCATCAACTCCAACGATAAGCAGATTATCGGGAACGCGAGCCCCGACTTTTACGGCGGGTTCACCAACACGTTCCAGTACAAACAGTTTGATCTCTCGTTCGCGTTCAACTTCTCCATTGGCAACGACGTGCTCAATGCCAATAAAATGTATTTCACGAAAATGAACAACCGGTATAGAAACTCGTTGGCCATGGTTACCGATAGGTTTACCTATATCAATGATGGGGGCGAGAACGTATTCACGTTCCCGGATGAACTGAAAGCGATCAACGAGAGGAAAACCAACGCGTCAATCGATGGGTCGGCTAACCTGAAGTTCCACTCCAACTACATTGAAGATGGCTCCTACCTTAGGCTGAACAACCTAACGCTGGGATATACCCTCCCAACCAGCCTGGTGAGCAAGGCGCACATCTCCAATGCCCGCCTTTACCTCTCGGGATATAACCTGTTGTTGTTCACCAAGTATTCCGGATTTGACCCGGACGTGAACGCGAAGCCTAACGGCGGACTGACCCCGGGCGTGGACTGGGGAGCATACCCGCGAAGCCTGAGCTTTGTACTTGGACTGAACTTAACGCTATAACCATTTAATAACATCATAAAAAACAGATGATAATGAAAACATTATTCAAAATAGTACTCCTGGTAACCCTGTTTTTCGGCGTGACATCTTGCGAAGATTTACTCACGGAAAAACCGGCGAACTTCTATAGCACGGAGAACTTTTTCAACAGCACGGATAAATTAAGAATGGCAGTTAACTCCGTCTATACCACCTTTAGCTGTCAGATGACCTACGGGCAGTACTGGATGGTATACGATTGCGATACCGATATCTCGTTTATCCAGGGCACCAACTTGGGACACGTGGCACGCGACCTGGGGCACTACAACGTGTACGTAGCCCACGCCTGGCTGCAAGAGTCGTGGCAAGCCTATTACGAGGGAATAGACCGGGCAAACACGATCCTGGAATATAGGGATAACGTGGAGATCGTGGATGAGGCCGACCAGAAGGTTTTCGATCAGCTGATCGCCGAAACCCATTGTTTGAGGGCCATGTGCTACTTCGACCTGGTACTGCTGTTCGGCGATGTGCCGCTAAAAACGGAGGCATCCAAGGCGGAGCATGATTTCAATATCCCCCGAACGGACAGGAACAAGGTGTTCGACCAGATGGAGGAAGACTTCAAAGCAGCCATTAACGGGATGGAGTATGCCGTGGACCAATCCATCGAATTTAAAGGGCGGCTGAACAAGGGGGCAGCAATGGGGTTGCTCGCGAGAATGAACCTGTTCAGGGCCGGCTACTTCCTCAATCAAAAGGGGGTGATGGAGCGATACCCCAACTACAAGGCGTACTACCAAAACGTGATCGATATCACCGATCAATTAATCGCGTCAAACAAGCACGCGTTGCTCCCTAACTACGAGAGGGTGTTCAGGAACATGTGCGAGCTGATTGTCGACCCAACGGAAAATATCTGGGAAATCCCCTTCTTTAACCCGGTGGGGAACAAACATAACAGCAGCATGATAGGGACTTACAATGGTCCCGCTATCGGACAACAATCCAGCTACGGTAGGGCCAACTCGTTTATCAAGACCCATAATTTCTTCTACGACACTTACGAGGAGAACGATCTGAGAAAGGATGTAGCCGTAGCGACCTTTAACATTAGCAATGAAGACGAGGTGCGCCCCATAGCGGTTAACCAAAGTTATAACTGGGCACCGGGAAAGTGGCGCAGGAATTGGCAAACCGGACAGGTCAAAGACAACAACAACACCGACGTGAACTGGTTGTTTATACGCTACGCGGATGTGTTGCTAATGCGAGCAGAGGCTGAAAATGAAGTCAACGGTGTAACCCCCGCCGCGGTGGAGTACCTCAACCAAGTCAGACGAAGGGCCTTCGGGTTTGATTACCGATCGCCTGAACCCTCGGTGGACCTGGTAGTTAGCGACTTCATAAACCCCGATGAATTCCGAAACGAGATCGTGGATGAAAGGGCGCGTGAACTCTGCTTCGAGGGGTTGAGAAGGCAGGACCTGATCCGGTGGAACTTGCTGGGGACCAAGCTGCAGGAAACAGGTGAAAAGATAAAAAACGCCATTTCGCAAAACAAGCTAAACCGGTTCCAGTTCGTGGCAGCCGAACGATTTGTGCCAGGCAAACACGAGTTGTACCCCATACCGGATCATGAGGTGCGTGAAACGAACGGGATTATTACCCAAAACCCCAATTACTCGGAATAAACACACGCCGTTTCTAACGAATCACCGTGTAACGATACCGAAAAACAAGGGAAGGTATGAAGAGATTTCTATTTCTGATGGTGCTTCTGACCGTGCTGCTGTGCGGATTTAGTTGCAGTGAAGACAGGACCAACGACATTGACCCGGGAAACGAAAATCCGGTTCCGGGCAACGGGGACGAAAACCCTGACCCGGATAATGGGGACAATACCGACCCTGGTGACGCGATCCTGAAGCACCCCCGTATCCTGCTCCTTGCCGGTGAAGAGGAGCAGGTGCGGGAGCTCATTGCTGCCGACAACACGTGGATGAAGATGCACACGGCCATTATCGAAGAGTGCGAGGCCATACTGAAAGAGCCCGAACTAAAGCGGGTAATGGTCGGGAAAAGGTTGTTAGACACGTCAAGGGAGTTCTTGAGAAGGGTGTTTTTCCTCGCTTACGGGCATCGGTTAACGGGCGACAATCGATTCCTGGAGAAAGCGGACCAGGAGATGCTGGCGGTCTCAGATTTCAGCGACTGGAACCCATCGCACTACCTGGATGTCGCCGAGATGACCTTGGGCGCCGCTATCGGATACGATTGGCTATACAACTCGCTCTCCCCAAGTTCAAGGAGGAAGATAAGACAGGCCATCGTGGGAAAGGGGATCAACCCATCCAAAGAGGGCAATAACTGGTGGTTGAGCGCGTACACCAATTGGAATCAGGTGTGCAACACCGGCATGGCGTTTGGAGCGATGGCCGTGATGGAGGATTACCCCGAGCTAGCCAATGAGATCATCGACCGGGCATTCCAGGCGCTTAAGCTACCGATGAGCGTATACCAACCCGATGGGGTATACCCCGAAGGCTACGGGTACTGGCACTACGGGACAACATTCAACGTCCTGTTCCTAAGCGCGGCCGAGAAGTTATTAGGGGACGACAGGGGCCTCTCACGAGAACCCGGTTTCATGGAGACGGCCGACTTCGTGAAACATATGATCACGCCCACGCGCATCTCGTTTAACTGGGGGGATAACCAACCATCCGCCAACCTGAGTGTAGCCATGTTCTGGTTCGCTGAGAAACTGAAAGATCCATCAGTGCTATGGTCTGAGAAACCGTTCTTGCAGCGGGACAACTTCTCCCGGTACAAAAAGATACGGGAACTACCCGCGATCATGATCTGGGCGAAAAATATTCCCCTGGCATCCATAACGAAGCCCACAGATAACTGCTTCTTTGGCCAAGGCCAGAGCCCCGTGGCCATGATGCGTAGTGCCTGGGACGACCCCAACGCCATCTTCCTTGGGTTCAAGGCGGGCTCACCCAGCGCCCCACACGGCCATATGGATGTCGGCTCGTTCGTGATGGAAGCCGATGGTGTCCGCTGGGCGGGAGACCCGGGAACCCAAGACTACAACTCGTTGGAATCGCTGGGAATGGACATTTGGAAATATGACCAAGGCTCGGACCGCTGGAAGGTGCTGATGCTGAACAACTACTCGCACAACGTGCTCACGATAGACGGAAAACTTCAGCAGGTAGGCGGCCATGCGAAGATTGATCGATTTTCAAACAAAGAGGCGTTTAAGTACGCTATTTCCGATTTAACCTCGGTGTACGATAAGGCGATGAAAAGCGTAGTCCGCGGGGCTGCCCTCAAGGACAACCAATACGTGGTGATACGCGATGAATTTGAAACACTCAACAAGGAAACCACCCTAAGGTGGGCTCTCTATACTGACGCGACCATCGAGTTGGGAACCACTTCGGCCACCTTGACATCGGGAGATAAACAGCTTACAATAAAGGTAGAGGGTCCCGAAGGCCTTACGATGAAGAGCTGGGAGTGGGACGAACTAAGAAACAGTTACGACAAAGAGAACCCCGGCAAGGCCATGGTGGGGTTCGAATACAGCGCTCCCGCGAACTACAAGGGGAGCTTCGAGGTATTATTGATTCCGCGTGACGCGGTTAACTCTGCCCGGTTTACAGGCAGTAACCTGGCGGAGTGGTGATTTGCAGTAAAAACATAACAGTATAAAAAAATGCGAAAGAACAGAATTTACTTAGTACTACTGGCTGTCCTGCTTGGCTGGGGCTGCGACGATGAAGTGATAGATGCAGGGAGAGTAACCGGGATAACGCTCGATATCACGGAAAAGACCGTGATCGCTGGCGATGCTTTCAAGCTGGTCGCCACGGTATACCCGGAAAATGCCGATAACAAAGAGGTGAAGTGGCGGTCAAGCAATGAGAAGATCGCCACGGTGGATGCCAACGGGAACGTGACTACCCTATCGGAAGGAGAGGTAAGAATCACCGCCGTAACCAGGGACAGGGCACTCACGGCAAGATGCGTGGTGACCGTGCAGAAAAGGATATTCCCTGTAACGGGCGTGGCCATTGAACCGGCAGAAATGACCGTGACGGTGGGGGATCTGTTTACCCTCGTCGCCCAATTTACCCCCGAAAATGCCACCAACAAAAACGTGGTGTGGAAGTCGAGCAACGACGAAATCATCGAAGTGAATGCCGAAGGCGTGGTGCTCGCCAAAAAAGCGGGGGTAGCCACCATCACCGTCACCACCGAAGATGGGGGCAAAACCGCGCAGTGCGTGATCACGGTGGAAAAGGCTAAACGACCCAAGCTCTCCATCGAATACGTGGCCGAATACAACCTGAACGCCGAGGGTACAGGGTTCGCGACTAGCCATGCCAACGATGCGAGCGGCTACTTCACCTGGGACGACGCGATAGATCGATTCACGGCAGAGAAAAACTTTGCCATCGATGGCTATGGATTCCATCTCCCCACCCAACAGGAGTGGCTTAGCATTGTACCTGCCGAAAACCGGGGAAACAACGTCCAGTTCCAAGGCAACTCCTCTACCGATGATTACAACGAAGAGGTCGTGGTCGCTGGAGAGACGATGAAGGTTACAGCCGATTACCGGGGCACCACCAACGGGGTGGCGTATGCCCTCCGGTTCAAAGGTGAAGAAGAGAAGCATAGAAGTGCATGGCGCTACGAGTTTGCCGATAACCCAAGCGGTGGCAACATGCTGAAAATCACGGTTCGATACCTTGGTCCCGACAGGACGGACGTGACGGTCGATGATATCGCTAAAGAAACCTGGTGGAGCCAGGACGCGGATGAAGACATCGTTCGCAACTTCCCGGCAGCAGGGTACCACGATGGCAACAAGGTGAACGCGAACAATCAAGGCACCTACTGGAGTGCGACCGAAGCCAAAAACACCGCGAGGGGTATGAGGCTCTACTTCAAGTACGACACAGCGAATGGAAGCTCCAACCAAGCGAAAACCCTGGGATTCTCGGTACGATTGTTCTCCGATAACTAAATGATTCCCACGTTGCCATGTGCTATTAATTAACGTAAGCGTATAAGTGAAGCAAAGCATTGCTTTCATGGTCATTCTACTCCTGTTCCCCGCGTGGCTCCCCGCGGGGAACAGCCTCTATTTTTTCCAACGGATAGGGTTAGACGATGGGTTATCCAACGGCACGGTCATGGATATCGCCCAGGACAACAACAACTTAATCTGGTTCGCCACGTTCGATGGTTTAAACCGGTTCGATGGTTACGGGGCTAAAACGTTCCGCCACGAAGAGGGTAACCCCAACTCGCTCGTGAGCAACCTGACCCTGGCACTATTCATTGATGAAACCAACACCTTATGGATAGGAACCGACAACGGGTTAGCCAAGTACGAAGAAACCACGAATCGCTTTGTGAACTTCACCCCGTTCTTCAACGAGAACAGGATTACGGTAAACGTTATAGCTAACTACCATGAGAACAAGCTCCTACTGGGAACCAATCGCGGGCTGTTCGTTTTTGACAAGGAGAGAGAAACATTCGACCTTTCTCAATTTGGCGCTTCCAGAAACCTGGAGGTTTACTCTATACGGCAAACCCGGGATATATGGCTGATAGGAACCGGAACGGGCCTCTACTACACCCGTGACAAAGACACCTTACGTCCCTTCAGCGAAAAAACCAATAACGTCAGAATACAGGCGATAATCCAAAAGGGGGACAACGAGGTGTGGGTCGGCACGGAGGGTCGGGGACTCTTTCTGGTGGAGATGAATAGAAGGCAGGTTGTGCACCACTTCCAGCATAACCCGGACGATAAGGGAAGCATATGTTCCGACTACATCCGCGCGTTGCTAATCGATGATGAGGAGAGGCTGTGGGTTGGCACTTTCCACGGGTTAAGCCTGTTGGATGAGGGTCAAGAGCTGTTTTACAACTACTATACCGACCCGTTTGACGAGACCTCCCTTTCTCAAAACTCCATACGCTCTATCTTACAAGACAGACAGGGAGGCATTTGGCTTGGCACCTATTACGGGGGAGCCAACTACTACCACCCCCTGAAAAACCAATTCTACCACCTGAAACAAACCGCTAGGTATAACTCCCTGAACGACAAAATTGTGAGTGGCATCATAGAGGATACGAACGGCAAACTATGGATAGGGACCAACGATGGGGGAATCAACATCCTTGACCCCGAAAGTAACCAATTTACCTACATCACGAAAGAGAACAATGCCGCGCTACTGTCCAATAACATCAAATCGCTTTTGCAGTCAAAGGACAACCGCCACCTGTTTATCGGCACGCACGGAGGCGGTCTCGTGAAGGTAGATAACAAAACAGGCGAAACGACTAACGTGAGGTTCCCCGCGAACGACGTCTACTCGTTGTCATACGACAACCACGGTACCATCTGGGTGGGAGCCTTAACCGGCCTGTTCAAGTACGATGAGAAAAACAACCACGCGGAACAGATCAATACCGAAACGCTCACATCAACGCAGATGCTCTACGTGAAAGCAGACAGCAAAGGCAGACTGTGGATCGGGGGGGACAAGTCGCTCGCGTGCCTATCGCTCGAGACGGGAAAGTTGACGGAGTTCTCGGAAACGTTTCAGCAAATACGGGTACACTGCATCGTGGAAGACTCGAAAAGAGAAATATGGATCGGAACCAACTATGGCCTCTATAAATACTTGGGGGAAGAACAGTTCGTGAAATACTCCGAGCTAGATGGCCTCTCGAATAACAGCGTGTTCGGGATCCTGGAAGACTCGTACGGTAACCTGTGGCTAAGCACCGGCAACGGGATCAACCGCTTTAACCCGGTAGACCCAAAGTTTAGAACCTACCTTATACCCGATGGGCTGCAATTTCAACAATTCAACAACTACTCGTTCTGTAAAGCCAACTCCGGGAGAATCTACTTCGGGGGTACCGAAGGGATCATCACCTTTATCCCGGAACAGCTGAAGGATAACCCCTACTCCTTGCAACCCGTTATCACGGAGTTAAGCGTGCAAAACAAAACGGTAACCCCGTTGGATGGAAGCATCCTTGAAGAAGACATCATCAACGCCGAAAAAATCACGCTGAAATCCAACCAGGCCACCTTCACCCTTCGGTTAGCCGTGGCCAATTATCTCTCGGGTACGCACAACACGTTTAAATATATGCTGGAGGGGTACGATACCGATTGGATCATCACCTCCGAGAGCCACCTCGCCGTCTACTCCAATGTGCCGCACGGGCACTACACGTTTAAGCTGCAGTCGGCCAACAACGACGGCTACTGGAGCAGCGAGACGACCCGCTTAGCGGTTATCGTTACCCCACTGTGGTTCCAAACCATTTGGTTCAAACTCTTTGTGATTTCAGTCATCTTGCTTGCTACATTCACGTTATACCGATTCTTCCGTCAGCGCCAAGCCATTGAAAAACAGCTTATCCAAGAGCGGTTCGCTAAAGAAAAAAACGAGGAGATAAACCGGGCGAAGATGAACTTCTTCGTCAACATATCCCACGAGTTTAGAACGCCACTAACGTTAATCATATCCCCGCTACAGGAGATAATGGAAAAGGTATCGGACCCGTGGGAGAAAGAGCAGCTGGAGGTGATTAAAAACAACGCCGATAAACTGCTGACACTAACCAACCAGCTAATCGATTACCGAAGGGCGGAGCTGGGCGTGTTCGAGCTGGCCATTAAAAAGGTGAATCCGAAAATCGTCATCGGGAAAACAATGGCGCTGTTCGATAAGCTCGCGAAACGGATGAATATCGAATACACGTTTGAAGATTATACCGGAGAAGAGGAGTATATCATAGACGAAAACTACCTCGATATGATACTGAGCAACCTGCTCTCTAACGCGTTTAAGTTCACGCCACCTAACGGAAAAATAACGGTGAGTTTGATTGAAGACCCGGAATACCTGGTTCTTGAAGTAAACGATACAGGTCGTGGTATCCCCGGTGAAGAGCAAAGCCTAATCTTTAACCGGTTCCATAAGGTGAATGGCGACCAAAATGACCTGGGAATGGGCATAGGGCTCTCCCTCACCCAACGTCTAGCGGAACTGCACCACGGCAGGGTGGAGGTGAAAAGCAAAGTGGGGGAAGGTTCCACCTTTTCTGCCTATTTCCCGCAAAGCGAAAGCCTTTACAGCGAAAAAGAGCTACAAGATATAGTAAGCCTGCCGGTCAAAGACCTGTTGGAAGAGGTGGAGTGGCGCCATGCACCCCTCAGTACAAGCCACAGCCGCCCCAAAGTGCTGATCGTTGAAGATAACGAGGAACTACTCACCTACATGGCGAACAACCTCTCGCAACTATACCGCATCGTAACTGCCCGAAACGGTAAAGATGCCCTGGAGATCGTAAACCAAAGTGGGGACATCGAGATTATCATTTCTGATATCATGATGGAGGCGATGGACGGGATCGAGTTATGTAAAAGCGTGAAGGAGAACATCAAAACATGCCACATTCCTGTCATCCTCCTCTCCGCTAAATCAACCATTGAGGATCAGTTGTCCGGACTGGGTGTGGGGGCAGACGACTACGTCACCAAGCCATTCACCACCAGTGTCTTGAAAGCCAAGATAAACAACATGATCGCCTCCAGGGAGAGGATGATGAGTTACTACTCAAACGCCACGGAGGTGGAACCCGAGAAGCTCACTACGAACCAGATTGATAACGAACTGCTCAATAAGGCAAAAGGAATAGTGCTCGACAACCTCGATAACACCGCCTTTACTACCGAGATGCTGTGCGAGGAGATGGGCATGAGCAGGACGAACCTGCACCTCAAGCTCAAGGCGATCACCGGAAAATCGGCCATTGACTTCATCCGGAAAATCCGGTTTAGCGAGGCCATAAAACTACTCTCTACCGGGAGGTACAACGTCTCGGAAGTGAGCTACATGGTTGGGTTTAATTCGCTCTCCTACTTTTCCACGAGCTTTAAAAAATATTTCGGTTACCTTCCATCCGATTACATGAAAAGGGTACAAGGCAAACAACCGTGAAAAGATTAAGGAGGTATGCTGTCAAAAAAAGAGATAAGTGAACGAATAAATGAATAAACTTACAACGTAAAAACGTAAAACAATGAAAAAAACGATCTATCCCATTTTGTTGATTACCGGCTTGTTGTTTGTCACCTCTTGCAAGCCTGAAGCGGAATCATGGTTTGACCACTCCGTTAAAGTAGCTACCTCTCAATTGACCATGCAGGTTGAAGAGATGGGCGATGTTGTAGGATTTCCACGCTCCATAAGGGCCGACACGCTGCGACTGGACAATATTTACGACTGGACCAGCGGGTTCTTTCCCGGCAGTCTCTGGTATATCTACGAGCTGACCAACGACCCCTTCTTCAGGGAGCAAGCGGAAAAATTTACCGGCTACCTACACGACATCAGGTACTATGCCGGCACGCACGACCTTGGATTCATGATCTACTGCAGTTACGGCAATCAATGGCGTCTCACCCGCGATACCACCGCTATACCGGTTATGGTTGAAACCGCGGACAACCTGATCTCCCGATTCAACGAGACCACGGGAACCATCCGCTCGTGGGATTTCGGCGAATGGCAGTTCCCGGTAATCGTCGACAACATGATGAACCTGGAGCTGTTGTTCTGGGCCACTGAGCAGACGGGCGATCCCAAGTATTGGGACGTGGCCGTAAAGCACGCGAACACCACGCTGGATCATCACTTCAGAGACGATATGTCGTCGTACCACGTGGTCAACTACGACACCATCACCGGAGAGGTCATTAAGAAAGAGACCTTCCAGGGTTACTCTGACGAAAGTCACTGGGCGCGGGGACAAGCGTGGGGACTGTACGGCTACACCGTCTGCTACCGGTTCACGCAAGATGAACGATACCTTGAAGCGGCACAGAAAATCGCTCACTTTATCATGAGCCACGTGCATACGGACGACCTGGTTCCTTACTGGGACTACATGGCGCCGGATATACCCGATGCCCCAAGGGACGCCTCCGCCGCGGCGGTAACCTGCTCGGCCCTGCTGGAGCTTAGCACCTACGACACGCCCGAGAGTGCCGCCTACTACGAGTACGCGGAGACAATCTTGAAAAACCTCTCGAGCGACGCCTACCTGTCGGAAGAGGGTGAAAACTTCGGCTTCGTACTGATGCATTCCGTGGGACACCTCCCGGCGAACTCGGAGATAGACACGCCGATTAATTACACCGATTACTACTACCTGGAGTCGCTCAAGCGGTACAAAGTTTACCCGTCCATTCAATAGCTAACCCCAAAAGATGCCACCTTAATGCAGAACAAAATGAGACGTATAGGAAAAGTGATCGCTTGCTCCTCGCTAACCGCCCTCCCCATGCATGCGGCGGCAGCGAGCCAAGCCGCGGTGTCGAGTCAGGCCGATCGTGAGCAACCGAACATCATCCTCATCATGACAGACCAGCAGACCGCCGACGCGATGAGCAACCGGGGCAACCAACATCTGCAGACGCCCGCCATGGACCGGCTGGCGGCAGATGGCATCGTGTTCACGAGGGCATACTGCGCGTACCCCCTCAGCGGTCCTTCGCGTGCAAGTATCATGACCGGGAAGATGCCCAACCAGGTGTCGGTCCTTGAGAACAACGACCCACTTCCCGATGAAGAGAAGGAGAAAACCCTCGGCTTCACGATGCAAGCAGCCGGCTATGACTGCCTGTACGCCGGCAAATGGCACATACCCACGGTGGAGTTGCCCGATGGCGAGTTCGGGTTCAGAAAGGTATGCGGGATGTACGACCCCGATATGGCGCTCCATATCGACAGGGTGCTGTCAGAAGAGAGGGAGAAGCCCTTTTTCCTGGTCGCCTCCTACCTGAATCCACACGAGATTTGCGAGTACGCGCGCTCCCAAACGTTGCCATACGGCGAGGTAACCATTCCCGACGACGCGGTGCTCCCCGAGCTGCCCGCGAACTTTAACGCGACCGATGGACTACCGGAACTGCTCATGCACCACAAGAGAATGTCGCCAAGGCTATACCCCACGGAGAATTACACGGAACGGGACTGGCAGAACTACCTGTACGCCTACCACAGGCTGGTGGAACGGGTAGATGCCCATATCGCCGAATTGATCCGGCTGCTGGAAGAAAAGGGGCTGTATGATAACTCCGTCATCATTTTCACCAGCGACCACGGCGAGGGGGTTGCCGCCCACCGGTGGAACCAGAAGCGAGCCCTGTTTGAGGAAACAACCCGGGTGCCGTTAATCGTGAAGCCACCAAAGGGAGAGCTGCCGGCTAAACAGCGGGAAATTGACGCATTGGTGAATACCGGGATCGACCTCTACCCCACCCTCTGCGATTATGGCAATGCATCCATACCTAACGGGCTACACGGGATCAGCTTGAAAAGGATTATCAACGGGACGGCTGAACCCCATCAGAGCATCTTCATTGAAACGCACCTCGATGCAATCAACGGACGAGCCTGGTGCGTAATCAAAGGGAATTACAAGTACGCCTTTTACCGCTTCTTCAAAGAGCGGGAGCAGCTGTTCGACCTGTCGAAAGACAGGGGGGAGACAACCAACCTGGTGCATGACCCGGAATATGCGCTCATCTACCAGGAGATGAAAGAGGAGATGAAGCAACATGCCAAAAGGATAGGCGACAAAATGCTTATCAGGGAGTTGAAGTAAAACCTCACCAGCCAATCGGTATGATGCATTCAAGAAAGATAGCGCTGCAAGCAGGTGCCTCGTTGATCGTGGCAGCAGCCATGCCCTCCTGTGCCCCCAAGAATGAGGAGGTGAAGGATACACGGCCCAACATCCTCTTCATCATGACGGACGACCACGCCACCAGTGCGATATCCTGCTACGGAAGCCGGTTGATAGAGACACCCAATATCGACCGGATTGCCGCTGAAGGCGTAAGGTTCAACAACTGCTACGTCGTGAACGCCATTTCAGGCCCCTCGAGGGCTTGCATCCTCACGGGGAAGTTCAGCCACATGAACGGGTTCAGGGACAATGCCAGCGAATTTGACGGCAATCAGTCAACCTTCCCGAAAATCTTACGTGAACACGGGTACCAAACGGCTATCATTGGCAAGTGGCACCTGATTAGCGAGCCTCAAGGCTTTGATCACTGGTGTATCCTAAGCGGACAAAGGGAGCAGGGCGACTATTACCGCCCCGACTTTATCGAGAACGGGTACCCTGTCCAAGAGGAGGGGTACGTTACCGACATCATCACGGATAAAGTGATCGACTTTATCGGTAAGCGCGAAAAGGACCGCCCTTTCTGCATCATGTACCACCAGAAGGCACCGCACCGCAACTGGATGCCGGCACCGCGTCACCTGGGGATTTTCAACGACGTGGTTTTCCCCGAGCCCGACAACCTGTTCGATGACTACGCCACCCGCGGCCGCGCCGCCAAGGAACAAGACATGTCAATTGAGCGGACGCTTAAAGAGGATTGGGATTTAAAGTTGCGTACGCGGCAAGAGCTGCTGGCCGACACCACGAACAGGTACTATAACGTGTACAGGCGCATGCCTCCGGAGGTTCAACAGAAGTGGGAATCGGCGTACGCGGGACGTATTACCGAGTACAAAAGCGGCCGGTTGCGAGGCAGGGAACTGGTCCGGTGGAAATACCAACAATACATGAGGGATTACCTAGCCACCGTGCTCGCCGTAGATGAAAATATCGGGCGGGTGCTGGATTACTTGAAGGAACAGGGAGAGCTGGATAACACCATCGTGGTCTACACGTCGGACCAAGGTTTCTTCCTGGGTGAACATGGTTGGTTCGATAAGCGTTTCATGTATGAGGAGTCGCAACGCATGCCCCTGGTGATTCGTTACCCGAAATCGATACAGGCGGGTAGCGTGTCAACGGCCCTCGCCATGAACGTGGATTTCGCCCCCACCTTCCTGGATATGGCGGGGATTGAGGTGCCGGAGGATATGCAGGGAACCTCGCTCAAGCCGGTGTTGGTAAACGCGGGGGCAACGCCTACCGACTGGCGGGAAGCGGTCTATTACCACTATTACGAGTACCCGGCCGAGCACTCCGTGAAACGCCATTACGGGATACGCACGGCCGAGTACAAGCTGATCCATTTTTACAACGATATCGATGAATGGGAGATGTACGACCTCCGGAGCGACCCGAAAGAGATGAACAACCTCTTCCACCGACCCGAATATAGCGACAAAAGAGATGAGCTCACGCGATTGTTGAGGGAGAAGCAAACAGAATATATGGACGATAGTTTCAAAGAATGAAAACCAAGCGAATACCCACTATATGCGGGGCGATGTTGCCGCTGTTCTTGGGAACGGGTGACCTCCACGCCCAAGACGGCCACGAGGACAAACCGAATATCCTCTGGCTAACATTTGAAGATACAAGCTGGTATGAGCTGGGCTGCTACGGGAATGAACATGTTCAAACAGCGCGCATCGATTCAATGGCCAGCCACGGGATTCAATTCATGAACGCGTGGTCGGTGGCCCCCCAAAGCTCGCCCGCGCGCTCATCCCTGATAACAGGCTGCTACGCGACCACGTACGGGATGGATATCCACCCGCGACCGGTTGACACACCGCGTGCCATATTTTTCCCTGAACTTCTGCGGGAGCAGGGCTACTTCTGCACCAACAACAGCAAGACCCACTACAATACCACGTTCGACAATACCCTGTTTTGGGATGAGTGCAGCGATACCGCCTCCTACAATAGCGATAGGCGGGGTGACAACCAACCGTTTTTCTCTGTATTCAACACGGTCACCTCGCATATGGGAAGGTTACGCACGTTTCACCTCGATGGTCGGCGCGATTACACCCGGGAAGGTGTATTTCCGGCTCAATTGCCATTGCCGCCCTACGTGCCTGACACTTATGAGATGCGCTCGGATTACGCCGCCCACCTGGAAGCCGTCCAGGATGTGGATGAATGGGTCGGCCTGTTTATCTCCGACCTGAAAGAGAAAAACCTCCTCGAAAACACCCTGATTTTCGTTTTCAGCGATAACGGTGGTTGCTTGCCCCGGGGCAAGGGGTACCTATACGAAACGGGTCTAAAGGTGCCCCTTATCATCCATGTACCCCGGAAATGGCAACACCTTATCACGGAAGCCCCCGGCACGAAGGTTCACGCACCGGTAAGCTTTATCGATTTAGCCCCCACGGTATTGAGCCTCGCGGGTATTCATCCCCCCGAACAGATGCAAGGGCAAGCGATAGTAGGAAAACAGGCCGCTAACCGCGAAAAGAACGGTACGCGATTCGCTTTCGGGAGCAACCAATTGCACCATTTCATGCCGGTGCGGGCGGCGACGAACGGCCGGTACAAGTACATCCGAAGCTACGTGCCGTACAAGCAGTTCGCTTTACGAAACTACTACCAATGGGGTATGCCCGCCAACAAGTCGTGGGACAAGCTGGTGTTGGAGAAACAGATGGCCAACCCCACCTGGCTGCAACCCTACTCGCTACACCCGGCGGAGATGCTCTTCGATATAGAGTCGGACCCCTTTGAACTGAACAACCTGGCGGGAAACCCCCACTATGAAACGTTGCTCATCGAGTTTAGGGAGGCCGTTTCGCAACATATCCGTGAAACAGGGGATTTGGGCTTTTTTATCCCCTCATCAAGGGAGGGGGTCAACCTGTACGAGAAGGTCAAGAAGACGAATTACCCGTTGGAACAGCTCTACGCGATGGCCGAACTGGTAGGAGCCACCGGGGAGGATGATATGCCCATGTTGATCAACGCGCTCGGGAGCGATGACCCGAACATGCGCTACTGGGCCGCGGTAGCTTGCGCACAATCTGCCGTGACAGGCAACTTAACGCGTGCCCCACGGGAACTCATCCGACTGATAAAAGACCCCGATCCCTACGTGGCCTGTGAGGCCGCGTATGCCGTCACCTACTTGAACGAGACAGAAGAGGGGATACACCGGCTCTTGTACCCGGCAAATGAAGAGGAGCGGAAAATAGGGTACTCCCTGCTTGAGTCGCTATCAATGAACCCGGCCATGCACCCCTTGATACAAAAGTACGCGGATGAGTTGATCGACAAAGCCAACTCGCTCCCAGCTACGGAAAACGAGGATTGCGGCTTCATGGTCAAGGGGATACTGGCAAATATAGGGCTCATTAGCGTTGACGATATATACGGTAAGGAGTCATACGAACAGGGACTAAAACTAAACCGGGGTAGGCGACCCAAAAATCCCACCCCATGATAGGCATAATATCAACCAACAAAAACAGATCATAAGATGAACAGAAGAAAATTTATAAAGCATAGCGGATGGACGTTCGTCGGTTTGGCCGCGACGGGTAGTCTGCTACCAGGCTGCAACACGAACTTGAAAAAAGTGCGGGAGCCGGGAGTAGCATCGGATCCGGAAACAGTGCTGGAGGAGACGAGAAAAGCGCTGGACACGAGAAAAGGGTTGGAGATACTGCCTCCCCCACGTGACCTGAAAATGTTCTGGGGTGATTTACACAACCATTGCAACCTAACGTACGGCCACGGCGACATGATGAGTGCCTTCGAGGCGGCCAAGGAGCAGCTCGACTTCGTCTCCATCACCCCGCACGCGATGTGGGAAGATATTCCTGGCAGGGATGACCCTCGCCTGCGATGGGTCATCGATTACCATACCAAGGCGTTCAAAAAGCTGAGGGCAGGCAAATGGGACGAATACGTGAAGATGACGAACGAGTACAACCAGGAGAACGAGTTTCTCACCTTCCTGAGTTACGAGTGCCACGATATGGCGCACGGTGACCACGTGGCGCTGCTGTACGACCTGGAGGCCGAAATGGTGGAGCCGACCAACGCCATGGGCCTGAAGGCCGCGCTGAAAGGTCAAAAAGCGTTTGTAACCCCCCATCATATGGGATACCAAACGGGCTACCGCGGCTACAACTGGGAATCGTTTGAAGAGGGCGAGCAGACCCCCTTCGTGGAGATGTACTCCCGACACGGGTTGGCGGAGAGCGACGACGGGGACTACAACTACCTTCACGATATGGGACCCAGGCAGTGGGAAGGAACTGTACTACACGGCCTTGAACAAGGTCATAAATTTGGCATTATCGGATCCTCAGACCAGCACGCCGGGTACCCGGGAAGCTATGGCGACGGCCGCGTGATGGTGTTAGCGCCCTCCCTCACGCGCGAGCACGTGTGGAACGCGCTTAAAAACCGGAACGTGGCATGCGCCACGGGAGATAACATCAAGATCGACTTCAGGATCAACGATGCCATTATGGGTGAAACTACCCGGAGGAATAACCGGCGGATCTACCTGCATGTAGAGGGCGAAAACCTGATTGATTACGTGGATATCATTAAAAACGGGAAATGCATCGCGCGAATGAACGGTCCCCTTATCCCGTTAATTCCTGAGGAGGAGACAATCCGGTGCAAGGTAAAGGTAGAGTTTGGGTGGAACCGCGAAGAGGAGTACGTTCACTGGAACGGGAAATTATCGATTGATAAAGGAACGATCAACCAGGTGACCCCTTGCTTCAGGGGTGCCGCTTTCACCTCGCCTCAACCGGGTAAAACCAAGTTTGAAACCCGGGTGAACCGGGTGGTTTCGGCCACGAACCAAGAGGTTGAATTGGACATGTATAGCAGCAAAAATCCCAACACCACCACGCCTGCCATGCAGGGGGTGATTCTCGACCTGACCGTCCCGAAAGATGGGATACTGACAGCCGACTTCAACGGGAAAAGCTTCTCACACACGATCGGGGAGTTGCTGCAGGGATCCAAAGCCCACTTCATGATAGGGTGGCTGAGCGAAGCGATCTCGTTCAACCGGGCTATACCGGAGAGCGCATTCCAAGTAACGCATTACATGGAAGACCTGGTAGCCGAACGGGAAGTGGATTATTACTACGTGCGGGTAAGACAGAGAAACCAGCAGTGGGCATGGAGCTCGCCTATCTGGGTAGAAAAAACATAAAAAACAGCCATTATGATTATGGAAGCATCCATTGGAGTTGATTTGGGCGGAACCGCTATTAAGTACGCCCTGGTGAACCGTCAAGGAGAGGTGTTGTATCAAGGTACACGCCCCTCTTCGGCCGACATTTCCGCTGAAGCTGTAATTCATCAGCTGCTGGAATGCATTAACGATGTACGCACATTCGCGGACTCGGGAAAAAAGGTAGCGCTGAAAGGGATTGGTATAGGCACCCCGGGAATTATCGATGAAACGAACCGGATCGTGCTCGGTGGGGCGGAAAACATTGTAGGGTGGGAGAATATTCACCTGGCCCAACGCATTGAATCGGAGACGAAACTCAACACCATCCTGGCCAACGACGCCAACGTTATGGGACTGGGTGAAACCATGTTTGGCGCCGGCAAGGGTTACCAATGTATCGTTTTCGTGACGGTGGGAACCGGTATAGGCGGAGCGGTAATCATTGATGGGAAGCTCTTTAACGGGTACGCCAATAGAGGTACCGAGCTGGGGCACGTCCCCTTTATCGCGAACGGTATAGACTGCGCGTGTGGATCCGTGGGATGCCTGGAAGCATACGCCTCTACCGCCGCCCTCATTCAAACGTTTATAGCTGAACAAGCGGCACAGGGTGTGGAGACCCCTGAAGAGGAAGTGACGGGAAAATTCATCGTGGAGCGGTACAAACAAGGGGATCCCTTGGCGGTGAAATGCTTAAACCAGCATTGCGACTACTTGGGCCACGGCATCGCCGGCTTTATCAACGTGTTCAGCCCACAACGGGTTGTTATCGGGGGAGGTTTGCCGGAAGCAGGAGACTTCTACTTCGACAAGGTGAGAAAAGCCGCCTTCCGCTACGCCATGAGCGACTGCGGGGTAAACACGGAAATCGTACCCGCCCAGTTGGGGAACATGGCGGGAACCATCGGTGCTGCCTCGCTCACCTTTTCGGTTTACGGTAATTGACCTTACAGGTGTGTTATGGTGGCGTTAGTCTTAATAGAGTCACCAGGTTAAAGCAATATGGGTTAAGAAAGATATAATAACTGTATGAACATAAGTAAGATGAAACCGACATGTTAAAAAATCGCGTGAAAACTGTTGCTACGGTTATCCTTTTGCTTTTGGTAAGCCAAACTGCCTGTACCGTTAACGATAAAGATAGAGATACCAGCGGTGATAATAGCTCTCTGGAACTTTTACTCGGCAGGCTTAACGACTCTTGCTTACCGGAAGAGCTCCGGTTAGACACTGTCAACAACTCCTTGAAAGCAGGTATCTTGCTGGATTACTTTCGTACAAGAAATAACGTGAGCCACCCCATTAAAAGGGAAGACAGGGAAGCCTCTAAAGGTAACATCGCATCCAAATCTGATCTCGAGGTGGCCAACGATGCCCTTAACCACACCTTTGTTGGCCAACCCTCTTACCCCCGCTTCTTTTGCGGGGAAGATATCAACTGGGGTTTTCGTCCTGTGCCCGACAACGAGTGGGTCTGGCAGTTGAACCGGATGACCTTTTGGAATGCCATGGCACGGGCGTACTGGCACACGGGCGATGAAAAGTACGCCGAAGCATGGGTAGACCAAATGATGGATTGGGTGAAAAAAAACCCGAATGATGAATCGCACGAATATGCCTGGCGTTCCATTGAAGCCGGAATAAGGGGTTATTTATGGGTTGACCTTTTTCAACACTTCATCGACTCCCCGAACTTCACGCCCGAGGCGCTGGTGGTTTTTCTGAACAGCCTGTATGATCACGCGAGCTACCTAATGACAAAGTACTCCAGTTCGAGCAACTGGGCGTTGATGGAGGCTGAAGGTATGGCCTTTATCGCCATCTTTTTCCCCGAATTCAAAGACTCAGATCAATGGAGACGGGAGGCTATCCGACGGCTAACCGAAGAGATTGATATCCAGGTATATCCCGATGGGCATCAGCGAGAGTTAACCATGGGGTACCACATCGAGTCTATCAGTTGGTTCCTTAGAACGTACGAATTGGCCGCGATGAATGGGTTTGGAGACGCCTTTCCGAAATCTTACATCGAAAAAGTCGAAAAGATGTGCGAGGTACCGATGAAGTTATGCTTTCCTGACGGAACTAACGTGCAATTCGGGGACGCGTGGGAAGGGAACCCGGGACAACATAACGCGTTATTTAGAAGATGGGCAGATCTATTCGGAAGAGAGGACTTCCTATACCTGGGGACCAACGGTAAAGAGGGAAAAGCTCCCGACTCCACCTCATATGCCCTCCCGACCAGCGGGTTCTACTCGATGCGCAGCGGTTGGACACCAGATGCGGTTTGCATGGTATTGAAGTGTGGACCGGACGGTGGTTGGCACTCCCAGCCCGACAACGGCACGTTTAGCCTCTACGCCGGGGGGAGAACCTTGATGCCCGATGCGGGATGTTATATATACAGTGGGGATCCAGAAGGACGTGCTTGGTTCAGGCAAACGAGGGTACACCAAACCCTCACCTTAAACGGGGAAAATTCTAACTATAATCCCCGCCTTCTACTATGGCAGCCAGGTGAAGACCTTGATGTGCTGGTAGTGGAAAATGGCAGCTATGACAACCTCACCCACAGGCGCACGCTCTTCTTCGTGGATAAAAAGTACTTCGTCATCGTTGACGATGCCATCGGTAACGTGGAAGGTGAAGTGGCCATACATTTTCAATTAGCTCCAGGTGATGCTATGGCTAACCCTGCCGATAACTCGATCTCCTCGTGTTTTACAGAGGGATGGAACGTACGCGTGCAATCCCAATCTCAACCTGGCATGCGGTTATTGGAAGAGGAGGGATGGGTCTCTTTCAAATATAGCGTTAAGGAACCTCGGCCGGAATTCAGCTACGTGATAAATAAAACATCAAGCCAACCCAACCGTCGTTTTATCACGTTAGTGGTGCCCTATGAAAATGAGCCCCCGGTAATTAACCTCAAATCAATATCCGAATTTCAACTCTCCTTGAAAGAGATGGAACTTGAATTGGAGGAGAATGGGATGCCAAAGAAAATTGGATTCAAAATTAATTAATCATGAGCAGTATGAAAACGAAACGCGCGCTTATAGCTATTGTGCCGTGTTTGATCTGGTTCGCGTTAACATTACCGGTCAACGGTTTGGCACAAGCCCCCGAAGCTACAAGGGATATACCTGAGTTAACCAACCCAATGACCACCCGATACCTGAAGAGGAACCTGAGGAAATCTCAACCGCGCCTCGTTTTGAACCGATCTACGGAGAGGCTGCTTAGACAGAAGTTGAAAACAGACCCGGTTACGCGAAACATGTACGAGGCTATTCAATTGAATGCCGAGAAAATACTGGAAAAACCTTTGCTAGAACGTATCCAGATTGGTCGACGGCTGTTAGCCGTGTCTCGTGAAATGCTGTACCGTATGAACATGCTGGGGATGACCTACCGTATCGATAAGGATCCCCGCATTTTAGCGCGCATTAACGAAGAGATAATAGCCGTCTGTAATTTTTCTGATTGGAACCCCTCACACTACCTGGATGTGGGCGAAATGGCGATGGCCGTGGCTATCGGGCTCGATTGGACCGCGGGAGACCTCCCGAAGTCGACTATCGAGTTGGCCGAAAAAGCGTTGATTGAAAAGGGAATTAAGCCAAGTTGGCCCGAAAGCGGTAAAGAGCTATGGTGGGTTCACGGCAGCAACAACTGGAACCAGGTGTGTAATGGTGGGATGATCGCGGCTTCCATCACTATTGCGGAGAGAGACCCCGAGTTGGCCGCGAAGACCATTTGGCGTGCACTAGACGGACTCCCCAGTTCGTTGGTAGCGTACATGCCCGATGGGGTGTACCCTGAAGGATCCACCTACTGGGATTACGGGACAGGCTTTTCTGTTATCACCGTGGCGATGCTCGAAAGTGCTTTCGGAACGGATTTCGGCCATTACAACTACCCCGGGTTTAAGGAGAGCGCGGTGTTCAAGGTCCTGATGAATACCCCCTCGGGAGGGTATTACAACTTCGCTGATTGTGGGGATAAACGAGGGGTTCAAGGCGATATCACGCTGGCATGGT
>DUPB01000258.1 GCA_012838585.1 Bacteroidales bacterium | reverse complement strand
CTTGTATCGGGGGTTGGCTCGAGGCATACCTCCATGTCGATCGGTTCCCCTGTTTTCGGGTTGATCAACGTTTCGGGCCGGTAGGGACGCACGATCCGCTTTTTTTGGATGAACTTATCGGCCTTCACCTTGCGTTGCAGTTGCAGCAGCCCGTAGAAGAGCGATTCTGGACGAGGTGGGCAGCCGGGCACGTAGACGTCCACCGGGATAAGCTTGTCCACCCCGTTGATCACGCAGTAGGAGTTGGTAAAGGGCCCTCCCGAGATGGAGCAGGCACCCATGGCCACCACGTGCTTGGGCTCGGCCATCTGGTCGTACACGCGCCTAAGGAGCGGGGCCATCTTGTTCACGATGGTGCCGGCCACGATCATCACGTCGGCCTGGCGGGGACTATTGCGCGTGACCTCCATACCAAACCGGGCCAGGTCGTAATGCGCGGCAGCGGCGGCCATGAACTCGATGCCACAGCAGCTGGTCGCGAACGCGAGCGGCCAGAGCGAGTTGGCGCGCCCCCAGTTGATCATCTCGTCGAGTTTTCCGATGATGACGTTGGTCCCTTCCGCGTTCAGCTCATCGATATAGGCTTGCAGCGAGTCGTTATCTTTAAACTCTTCTGCCGGGAAGGCCTTTATTTTAATCTTTTTCACGTCCATTTCAATACACCTTTTTTCCAAGCGTAGGCTAAGCCTAAACTCATGATCCCGATAAAAAACAGCACGCTCACGAATCCCATCATCCCTAATTCGCGTACCACGGTGGACCATGGGAACAGGAAGATGGTTACCACGTCGAACATCAAAAAGAGGATGGCGTAGAGGTAGTAACCCACCCTAAACTGCATCCAGGAGGTACCGTGGGTAGGTAACCCGCACTCGTAGGGTTCTCCCTTCTGGAAGTTAAGGGAGCGGGGTGAGATAAGCAGCGCGATCAGCATGCCTCCCACGACTAAAACGACTCCGGCAAGCAATGCAACCACGAAGAGCGAAAAGTTATCCATGAAACAATGATTTTATATTGACTTTCGTTGACTATCCAAACAGAGAGCAGTTCCTCAACCTGGAGGTGACAATCCTGCTTACCCGAAAAAACTTCCGGCAAAGGTAACGATTATATCTATTCTTTCATAATTTCTTTGGGGGCTGTTGGCTACACGTTGCTTTTTTTCGGGCTCGTGGCGTGTACCCGTGCCTGGCCAATGAAAACAGCCGACAGGAGTGTGAACACGTAAGCCTGGATGTAAGCGATTAGCAGCTCCAAGAAGTTCATGAAAATGGTGAAGAGGAGGGAAACGGCGGTCATGGACGCGTTGATGGCGGTTCCCATTGACACGGTGATGAAGATGAGGGTGCATAATCCCAGTATAATAGAGTGGCCGGCCATGATGTTCGCGAAGAGACGGATCATCAGGGCAAAGGGTTTGGTAATGATGCCTACCAGCTCAATGGCCGGCATCAGCGGGATGGGCACTTTGAGCCAAGTGGGTACGTTGGGCCACAGGATCTCCTTATAGTACTCTTTGGTGCCGGTGAGGTTGATCACGAAGAAGGTTCCCAGGGCCAGTACCATGGTCACGGCAATGTTCCCCGTGACGTTAGCTCCCCCGGGGAAGATGGGGACTAAGCCCAGCAGGTTGTTGGTGAAGATAAAGAGGAACACCGTTAGCAGGTAGGGGGCGTATTTTCGGTGCTCGGGGCCTACGGAAGGCTTGATGATCTCATCGTTAATGGATAGGATGAACATCTCCATTAGCCCGACGAATCCCTTTTTCCCCTCCATGGGATTTCGTTTCAGCGAGCGGGCTACCCCCATCACGATAAGGATGAGCAACGCGGAGGCAAAGAGGAGCGATGCGGCGTTCTTGGTAAGGGAAAGATCAAGGGGCCTTGTTTCTTGTCCCGAGTCGTCTCTCTCCACGATTTTCCCCTTGTACTTGCCTTCGGAGGCGATCTGGAAACCGAGGTAGGAGGCTTGGTCCCTCAAGCGCGACGACGAGAAGAGGTGCCAGCCCGACTCCTTGCCGCGCAGGATGATGGGTAGCGAGACAGTGAGGTGGCGATTACCGTCGCTGTAGATCTGCCACTCGTAGGCGTCAGCCAGGTGGTCTAGGATAAAGGTCTTCACGTTGAGCTCTTCCTGGGCTTCGCCAGCCTCGATGTTCCCGGCGCCAGCCATAGTACTGGTTGATTCGCTTCCCGGTAGAGCAGTAGCCTTTGCCGGCAGCACCATCAAGGTGAACAGCAGCAGTACCGCGTGTATATGCATCATGTCACTTCTCATTGGTTGTTTGATTCCTTTAGTTTCTTGGCCATCTCTTTTAGGCTATCCTGTTGTTTAATGTACCTCTCCATCCGGGTGTAGATGTACGTTTCCCAAACCAAGTTCATCAGGTAAAAAATAATGAATAGGATCGCGAAGTTCCGGATATTTTGCTTGTCGATAAACCAGAAGACCAAAACGAACAGGAGCGAGGCAAAGATCTTGACCATGCGCATCAACATGTAGAGGTTTACCAACTTGCGTGATTCCTTGACGACCGCTTTGGGGAACTGCCCGATAAAGATGAGGCCGAGGACAAAGAAAAAAAGGGGAATAACCCAGTATGTATCTATCGTCAGGTTCGGGAAGAAACGGTTGATGACCCACCACATACCCACTCCCGTGAACAGGATCATGAAAGTGTGTAAGATTACGAAATAGATCATCAGTCTCTTCATCGGTACCGCCTATTTCACTCTTTATTATACCACGCCATCGAGGCAGATTACCACTTTGTTTTCGTGTACTTCGAGCACCCCGTCCTCGATCTCGATCTCCTCGGTTTTGCCCTTTGTCGTGAACGACAATGTTCCCTTCGTGAGGGCAGCCACCATGGGGGCATGGCTACTTAGCACCTGAAACGAGCCCATCGCGCCCGGCAGGGTGATGGCCTCTACTTCATCGCGGTAGAGTCTCTTTTCGGGGGTTAGGATTTCCAGTTTCATATCGTTCAGTTAGCGAATGAGTAACTTTGTTCCCTTTTTCAGCGTTTCGTTTTGCTTCCAGGTTTTAAGTGGCAACCCTGCTTCCACGTTTGCTCTGTTCGATGAGCCGGTCGCCCTTCGCTATCGCGTCTTCGATGACACCCACGTTCATGAAGGAGGCTTCGGGGTAGTGGTCGAGTTCCCCATCCAGGATCATCTTGAACCCTTTGATGGTATCCTCGATCGCGACCATCACCCCCGGTTGCCCGGTGAACTGCTCGGCCATATGGAAGGGCTGGGAGAGGAAGCGTTGTACCTTTCGGGCGCGGTTTACCGTGAGCCGGTCTTCGTCCGATAGTTCTTCCATCCCCAGGATGGATATAATGTCTTGTAGCTCCTTGTAGCGTTGTAAGATCTGCTTCACACGGGTGGCCGTCTGGTAGTGATCGTCCCCCACGACGAGCGGATCGAGGATACGGGAGGTCGATTCCAGCGGGTCCACCGCCGGGTAGATCCCCAGGGAGGCAATTTTTCGGCTCAGCACGGTGGTCGCGTCCAGGTGGCTGAAGGTGGTGGCGGGTGCCGGGTCGGTCAAGTCGTCCGCCGGCACGTAAACTGCCTGAACCGAGGTGATGGAGCCGTAGGTGGTGGAGGTGATCCGCTCCTGCAGTGTACCCATCTCTGACGCGAGGGTGGGTTGGTAACCCACTGCAGAGGGCATGCGCCCCAACAGTGCCGATACCTCGGAACCTGCTTGCACGAACCGGAAGATGTTGTCGATAAAGAGGAGCGTGTCACTCCCTTTACCGCCCCTGTCCCGGAACGATTCAGCCACGGCGAGACCGGTAAGCCCCACGGAAGCACGAGCCCCAGGAGGTTCGTTCATCTGCCCGAACACCAGCGTGGTTTGGGATTTCTTTAACTCGTCGTAGTCTACCGTTGAGAGGTCCCACTTGCCCTCATCCATACCTTTCTTAAACTCTTCGCCGTATTTGATTACCCCCGATTCGATCATCTCGCGCAGCAGGTCGTTCCCTTCGCGGGTACGTTCGCCCACGCCGGCAAAGACGGAGTAGCCATCGTGTCCCTTCGCGATGTTGTTGATCAGCTCCATGATGATTACTGTCTTACCCACGCCGGCACCCCCGAACAACCCGATCTTACCCCCCTTGAGGTAGGGCTGGAGCAGGTCGATCACCTTGATCCCTGTAACCAGGATCTCTTGCGAGGTGGTGAGGTCTTCAAACTTGGGCGCTTCGCGGTGGATGGGGTACTGCTCCTCACGGCTCAACTCGGCGAGCTCATCGATGGGTTCCCCCACCACGTTGAGCAGTCGCCCTTTAATCTGGTCGCCGATGGGCACGCTGATGGGGCCCCCAAGCAGCTTAACGGGCATCCCGCGGCTAAGGCCGTCGGTACTGTCCATAGCGACCGTCCGCACAACGTTCTCGCCGATGTGCTGCTGTACCTCCAAGAAGATGTCGTTACCGTTGGAATGGGTTACGTAAAGGGCGTCATTGATGGCTGGAAGCCTTTGATGAAGAGGGTCTGTTCGCTCAAATCGAACGTCCACGACCGGCCCGATGATTTGTGATACATGTCCTTTTAATTCTGCCATATCGTGTAGCTCTATGTGTTTCCATAAAAAAGAGAGCCACAAGCGAGATTCGAACTCGCGACCCACGCGTTACGAATGCGTTACTCTACCGACTGAGCTATTGTGGCTTGATGTATACGGTTGGCAAAATTATGAAAAAAACCGATACTTGTCAATTCTTTCCATTTTTTAACGCGAGAAAACGTGAAATGCAAGTTCAATTACTTGACTTTCGCATGTTATTTACTGTTTCAATTTATTGCCTTTTATGTCGTCACTCGGCAAAGCATGAGCGAACTCAGCTATGCTCTCGTTCCTAATAAAATTCAGCTTTCAAAGCGAAGACCTCGTAAACTTTCGTGGGAACACATCCTGCGAAGATCGCGTTAAAAAAGAAAAGCTGTTTGAGGCGAAGCCGAGTTGTTTTTCTTTTAGCAATCAAGCAGTAGATGGGTCACGAATATTTGCGATAAGCCGAAGGCGGAGTCAAGTTTACTTGAACTATGCTGAGGCGAGCAAATATCTACGTTGTGCAATTTGCGCCAGTCAAGCTTGAAAGCAATGAAATAGTTACGTGCGAAAGTTGAGTTCAATTTGAATTGGAATGCAACAACAGGTGAAAAACGATGGTTGGGCGGTATGAGAAAAATAACGGGTGGTCCATGTTGCCGACCACCCGTTGTTATCCCTATAAAATTCCCCTTGCCTGGGTTCGCTCTCTGTCAGACAGTGCAATTTCGTCTTCGATCATCCGTTACTTGCAAGGCTCAATTTTCCTACTATCTCCGTTGCAGCTTTTTCTCCTCCTCCTTCTTTTGCTTACGGGACATCACGCCGTACGCGATGGGTGAAGCGACGAACAAGCTGGTCACGGTACCCACGATTACCCCGATCATGAGCGCGAAGACGAAGCTGCGCACCGCGTCACTACCAAAGATGAGGATACAGATGATTACCACGATGGTACTGAGGCCGGTGTTGATGGTACGTGCCAGCGTGGCGTTCATCGAGTCGTTAAAGAGCTGCTTCAGCTCCCGTTTGGGGTATAGCTTCATGTACTCGCGTACGCGGTCGAATACCACCACCTTGTCGTTAATGGAGTAACCCACCACGGTGAGAATTGCCGCGGCGAACGTCTGGTCCATCTCCATCGAGAAGGGCATGATCCTCCAGAGGAGCGAGTAGAGGCCGATAACGGCGAAGGCGTCCACTGCCAACGCGGCTACCGTACCCAGCGTGAATCCCCAGCCGCTAAATCGGAGCAGGATATAGAGTCCCATTCCCAAGAGCGCGAAGAAGAGCGCGAGGAAAGCGCCGCGAATCATATCTTCAGCAATGCTGGGTCCCACCTTCGTGGAGCTTTGGATATGGTCGTCAATGGTCTTGCCGGGCGTCATGAAATCCTTGAGTCCCTCGGCCAGGTAGCCGCGCAGCTCCTCTTCCACGCCTTGTCCCTCCTCTTCAATCATGTAGTTGGTGGTGATACGCACCTGGTTGCTGGAGCCGATGGTAATCACCTTGGCTGACTCCCCAAGGTGGGGCGACACCGCCTCTTCTACCTCGCCCACCTTAACGGGCTGGTCAAACCGGACAATGTAGTTGCGTCCTCCGGTGAAGTCAATCCCGGAGTTCAGTCCCAGCGTGAAGAGCGAGATGATGCAGATGATGATAAAGACGCCGATGCCCGTGAGGACCGACTTGCTATTTTCGATGAACTTGAAGTGGTAGTTCCTGAACATGAACTTCGAGAAGCGGGTGTCGAACGTCAAGTTCAGCCACTTGCCTTTGGCCATCCGATTTTCGTAGAGCAAGCGGGTAAGGAAGACCGCCGTCAGAAACGAAGCGGTGATACCGATCACGAGGGTGACAGCGAACCCGCGGATGGGGCCCGAACCGAAGATGGCGAGAACCACACCACTAATGATACTGGTGGCGTTAGCGTCAAGGATGGCCGAGAACGCGTTCTTGTAACCATCTTCAACTGCTCGGCGCACGGTCTTGCCCGCGGCAAGCTCCTCCTTGATCCGTTCGTTAATCAGTACGTTCGCGTCTACCGCCATGGCCAGCGCCAGGATCATACCGGCGATACCGGGGAGCGTGAGCACGGCCTGGAATGCCGCGAGGGTTCCCAGCGTGAAGAAGAGGTTGATAAGCAGCGCCCCGTTGATCACGCTGCCGGGAATGAACCCGTAGAGCATAATCACGAAGAGGAACAATGCCAAAAGGGCGATGATGAAGGAGACAAACCCGTCTCGAATGGCCTCTTGCCCTAGCGAGGGTCCCACCACGTCTTCTTGAACGATGCGAACGCCGGCTTGCATTTTACCCGACTTAAGTACGTTTTCCAAGTCCTGTGCTTCTTGTGGCGTGAAATTCCCGGTGATGGAGGAGCGCCCGCCTTCAATACGGTCGTTGACCGTGGGCGCGGAGTAGACGTAGCCATCCAATAGGATGGCGATCGATTTGCCGATCTCTGCCCCGGTGATGGTGGCCCAACGGCTGGCCCCCGCCGAGCTCATCGTCATGCTCACCTCCCAGGCGGAACCGCGTTGCCCTTGGTCGGCCTTGGCATTGGTCACCACGTCTCCCTCTAATGCCGGGCCTCGCTTGCTACCATCCCCCTTGAGGGCGAACAGTTGGAAGTAGGTCTCCCGTTGATCCACCGGCTTGAAACCCCACTTGAAGCGAACATCGGCAGGGAACAGGTCCTTGTACCGGTTCAGCAGGAAATTGACATCGGCCGTGTCCAGCTTGGAGACGGTACCCACCACGGGGCCGGATGCCCCGCCCATGGCAAAGTAGGGCTCGTGGAAGTACTCCATGAAGTTTTTGGTAATCACGATCCGCTTCTCTTCGCCTTCTTCGGTAATGATTATTTCCCCAATTTCACGGGTAATCGAATCTGCCGGGGTAGCTTCATCTACCTGATCAGCTTCAGGGGTTGCGGCTTCCGACGTGATGTCGTCTGCAGGTGCACCATCGATAGTGGCACCTTCCGCGGCGGCCAGGGCCTCACGTTGCACTATGGCATACTCGTTCGATCGGGTAATCAACTCGTTGAAGTAGAGGCTCAGCTCGTTCACGTTGTAGGTTTTCCAGAACTCCAGGTTGGCGCTACCCTGCAGCAGGTTACGTACCCGTTCGGGTTCCGTGATGCCCGGCAGCTCCACGAGAATCCGTTCTGCCCGATCCAGCTTTTGAATATTGGGAGCGACCACCCCGAACCGGTCGATACGGGTGGCCAGCACGTTGAAAGAGTTGTTGGCCACGCTGGTCAGCTCGTTGCGCAAAACACTGATTACTTGTGCATTGGTTGCTGTAGGGCTGATCCGGTCGCGCATGGTTACGCTATAGATGTTTGCCAACCTCGCGTTGGGATCAATTGCCTCGTAGTTCTGTTGAAACAGCGAGATGAAGTCCGATGCACTGCCCCGCCGGTTTTGGATCACCGTTTCCCTCATGGCTTGGTTGAATTGCGGGTCGTCGGTGTTTGCCAAGGAGGTCAGCACTTGGGATGCATCGATCTCGAGGACCACGTTCATCCCTCCCTTCAAGTCGAGTCCCAACCCGATCTCTTTCTCACGTACCTGTTTCAGCGTGTAGTTCAGGTACACCTTCTCGGTGGAGAGTGAGTCGAGGTATTGGTTTTGCAGGGCCAAGTCCCCCTTCGCGTATTGTTCTGCTTTCTTGTTGTATTGCCGTCCCACGACGGTGAATGACAAGTAAAACAGACAAATCGCTGTAAGGATAATAGTGAAAACTTTGATAAATCCTTTGTTTTGCATGTCAATATTACTTTTTATGTACAATTATCGCTTTTACGGGCTTCACAAACAATGAAATAGGGTTGCCCGCTATTTTGAGCGTGCAAAGATACGTTTTTTTTATCTTTTTAAGAACAATACCACCGGATAATTTTCATCGACCTGAAATTGACACGGTTTAAACAACCGTCAAATCCCTCTGGAAACAGCCGTTTTCATCGCGTGAAACTTTCCGGTGATGTTGCTCTTGGATTGTCTTTCCAAACGTTATTGTACGAATCCCCTGTTTTTTAGGAGGTAGATCGGGTTGGGCTCGGCGCCGCGGAATCGCTTGTAGAGCTCCATCGGGTCATCGGAATTCCCTTTCGAGAGCACGTTCTCACGGAAGAGGCGCGCGGTCTCTTGGTCGAAGATCCCGTTTTCTTCGAACGCCTGAAACGCGTCGGAATCCAGCACCTCTGCCCAGAGGTAGGCGTAGTACCCAGCGGAATAGCCCCCGCTAAAGATATGGGAGAAGTAGGTACTGCGGTACCGCGGGATGATCTCGTCAATGAGCCCGATCTTCTTCATCGCTTGCTCCTCGAACGCGTTCACGTCAATCGTGCTCGTTTTGGTCAGGGTATGGTATTCCATATCGAGCAGGGCAGCGGCCACGAACTCGGTGGTCACGAAGCCCATGTTAAACGTGGAGGCCGCGTTGATCTTCTCGATCAGTTCATTGGGTATCACCTCCCCGGTTTCGTAGTGCTTGGCGTAGAGTTTCAGTACCTCGGGGTGGAAAGCCCAGTGCTCCATGATTTGCGAGGGTAGCTCCACGAAGTCGCGTGATACGCTGGTGCCGGAGAGGCTCACGTAGTTCACGTTAGACAGCATACCGTGCAGCGCGTGACCAAACTCGTGGAACAGGGTTTCTACTTCGTCAAGCGTGAGCAACGCGGGTGTGTTGCCCGTGGGGCGGGTAAAGTTACCTACATTATATATAAGGGGACGGATGTTTACCCCATCTTTCACCTGTTGCGACCGGAAGCTGCTCATCCATGCGCCCGCGTTTTTGCCCGGGCGTGGGAAGTAGTCGGTGTAGAAAACGGCCAGATGAGAGCCATCGGTATCCAGCACCTCGTACGCTTCAACTTCGGAGTGATAGATTTGTACGTTATCCAGCTTCTTGAAGCTCAGGCCATACAGACGGTTGGCCACTTCAAAGACCCCTTCGCGCACGTTCTCCATTTTAAAGTAGGGCTTCACCTCCTCTTCGTTGAGCGCGTATTTCTGTTGGCGTAGCTTCTCGGTGTAGTACCACCAGTCCCACGAGGCCAGCTTAAAGTCACCCCCTTCGGCATCGATGAGTGCCTGCAGTTCCGCGGCCTCTTTTTTCGCTTGTGGAAGGGCGTAATCCCATACTTCGTTCAGCAGCTTGTAAACGTTTTCAGGGTTTTTGGCCATATTCTCCTCCAGGATGAAGTGGGCGTGTGAATCGTACCCTAACAGTTGTGCCTTCTCCACGCGGAGGTTCACAATGTTCTTGATGATCTCTTTGTTGTCTTTCTCGTTATCGTTATCACCCCGGTTGTACATGGCCTTGTATAGCTTTTCACGCAGTTCCCTTTTTTCGGAGTACTGAAGGAAGGGGAGCCAGCTTGGCTTTTGCAGGCCGAACACCCATTTGCCCTTTTCGCCTTGGCTTTTGGCCGCTTCAGCAGCAGCTGCGATTACCCCTTCGGGGAGGCCCGCTAAATCCTCCTCGTTGTCGACAATGAGCTTGAAGTCATTGGTCTCATCGAGCAGGTTGCTTCCGAACTGGAGGGTGAGGGCCGATAGCTCCTTGTTAAGCTCACGTAACCGCTCCTTCTGTTCCTCGTTCAGCAGGCTTCCGGAGCGGACGAATCCCTTGTAGTAGGTGTCGAGCAGGCGGTACTGCTCTGTAGTAAGGTTCATGCCGGTGGTATCGTCGTGTAGCGTCTTCACCCGGTTGAACAGTTGCTCGTTCAGGTTGATGTTGTCGCTATGCTCTGATAGGATAGGGGATAGCTCTTTGGCCAATTCCTGGATGTCGTCGTTCGTCTCTGCACCGCGTAAGCCGTAAAATACGCGTGAAACGCGCCGTAGCACTTCACCAGTCTTGTCCATCGCCACGATCGTGTTCTCGAACGTGGGCGCTTCCGGGTTGTTGGCGATTGCTTCGATCTCCTTGTCCTCCTGTGCGATGCCCTCTAAAAAGGCAGGTTTGAAGTCTTCGAATTCAATTTGGTCGAACGGGGGAGTCCCGAACGGAGTCTCATATTCAGTCATAAAGATGCTCCCGGGTTCGCCCGATGAGCGTTGCTGGTCGTTGCATGCCAGTAGTGTCATAAACGGGATTAATAATAAATAGATACAATTTTTTTTCATATGATAAAACTTTTATATTTAATGGTATCATATGGAACTCGCTTTTAATGAACAGTTGTCATGCTCGTTTCATACGATTATTTGTTTTTTAGTGAATAGTTTGGGTTGCTTTCGCACCGTACCCGTACAGCTTTTCATCCGTTAAAACGGGAAGAGCAGGGGTAGCACGAAGATCATGATGACTCCTATGACGAGTTGCAGTGGGAGACCCACTTTCACGTAATCCATGAACTTGTAGCGTCCTGCCGACATCACCAACGCGTTAGGCGGTGTCGCGAACGGGCTGGCGAAGCACATGCTGGCCGCGACCGTCACCGTGAACATGAAGGGGTAGGGACTCACCCCGATAGAGATAGCCGTCTGGAAGGCGATGGGGGCAAAGAGCACCGCCGTGGCCGTGTTGCTGATAAACATGGTGAGAATGGAGGTGGCCAGGTAGATACCCGCCATGACCGCGGTGGGACCGTAGCCGCTTAGTCCGTTCACGATACCCTCGGCGATAAGCAACGATGCCCCGGTCTTCTCCATGGCGATGGCCAGGGGAAACATACCGGCAAAGAGGAAGGTGCTTTCCCAGTTGATCGACTTGTAGGCCGACTCCACGTTGCGGAAGCACCCCGTGAGGATCATCAGCAAGGCAGCCACCATCGTGGCGATCACGGTGGGTACCAGGTTGAATATCATGGCCAGGATCATCAGGATGAGGATCGTCGCGGCGATGGGGGCCTTGTGGTCGCGGGGTACCCTTAGCGCCTGCTCCATGGGGCGACCTGCCACCACCCACTCCGAGGTTTCTAAATCCAGCTTCTCGATGTCGCTCCATTTCCCTTGTACCAGCAGTACGTCGCCCGAATGCATTCGCACATCCTTAACATCTTGCAAGATGTACCCGTCCTGACGGCGTATCCCCAGGATATTCACGTTGTAGAGTTGGCGGAAGTTGGACTCTCTTACCCGCTTGTTGATGAGCTTGGAGGTGGACATCAGGACCACTTCGGCGATACCTATCTCGCTGAACTCCATCCCCCCGGCTTTGGAGACCGAGAGCGCGTTGTCATTGCCCTCTGTCTCGTGCGTGTCGATGAGCTCGAGACCGTTCTCCTCCACCAGGGTCATGATGTCATTGAACTCTCCCAGCACGTAGAGGATGTCGCCTTGCATGAACGTGCTGGTAGGGCCCGCCATCGCCATGTTAACCGTCTTGTGAAAGCGGTGCTTTGACTCGACCCGGCGTATTTCAACGATACTCAGGTTGTATCTGCTCGTGATGTTCAGCTCTTGGAGCGATTGGTTGATAAAGGGCGAGTTCTCCCCGATAACTACCCGGTAGAGGTTATCGGCCAGTTTGTATTCGGAAGCGAGCTGGGTGAGGGTTTTGTCCTTTTTTTCCTTCGATCTGTCTTTGTTCTTGCCCGACACCAATATCTTGCTTAGGGGCCAAAGCAACAGGATACCTACCGAGAGGGTGATGAGACCGACGGGTAGGAACGAGAAAAACGAGAGTCCTTTGAATCCCCCGCTGATGAGCGAGTCGTTCACAATCAGGTTCGGGGGGGTACTGATCAGGGTGAGGAGGCCCAGGCTGCTCGCGAAGGCCATCGGCATCAGAAAGCGGCGTGCGTCGGTTTTTGCATCGGCGGCGAGGCTGATCACGATAGGGAGCATCAGGGCGACCGTCCCGGTATTGCTCAGGAGACCCCCGATACCCCCGGTGACGAGCATCACCAAAACGAATAGCTTTAACTCGTTTTGTCCCGCCAAGGAGAGTATCTTGGTGCTAATCATCTTGGCAAGCCCCGTCTGGAAGACGGCACCTCCCACGATAAAGAGACTAACAATCATGATTACCACCGAGTTGGAGAAGCCGGAGAGCCCTTCTGCAGGGGTGAGGATCCCGGTTAACACCAACGAGATAAGTACCGATAAGGCAACGATGTCTGACCGTATCTTGCCCCACGCGAAGAAGACGATGGCAATGATGATGATCGCGAAAACAAGTAGTACCTGTGTATCCATATGTAATTGGGCTTAATTTGTTGGTCGTTAGCTTTCTTGGCCTGATTTTCCCAGTCAGTTCAATAGCCTGCCAAGCTGATTTTCGCAAAGATAACTTAATTTCTCCAGATGAGGAAAGCGGGGTGGCTATCATTTAACATAATGTAATAAAAAAAGAGGTCGATTGGCTTGGTTGTTTGGAAAATGTATGATATGTCTACGGTTGGACTCGGACACCCTGGAGGCTATCGAGAAGTGGGCGGCCGACGAATTTCGCAGCGTGAATGGTCAAATACAGTGGATTTTGGACCAGGCGCTTAAAAAAAATGGGCGCCTGAAGTCCAAGGAGTAATAATTTATGAAATTCTTTGATCTGACTATAACAAAATGCAATTAATTTCACTAACTTCGCGTTTGTTTGTATGGAGTTTTTATAGAAAGGCAAACACTTAGATCCCTTAGGTGTTGCGGCATTAAAATGAGATAATATGAGGAGAATTGGCATTATAGCAGCGTCTATATTGCTCTTTTTGAGTAGTATGCATCTGTTTGCGGATCAGCAAATACAGGGCACGGTAGTGGATGAGCAGGGTGAGCCGGTAATTGGGGCCACTATTGTGGTAAAGGATAGCCCGGGTATAGGGGTGGCAACGGACGTTGATGGCAAATTCAGTCTCTCCGTTCCTGAAGATTGCATCTTGATTATATCTTTCGTGGGGTATAAATCTCAGGAGGTGGAGGCGGCCGCTAATATGTTTATCACCCTGGAGCCGGAAACCGAAGTGCTGCAGGAGGTGCTGGTTACCGGTATCTTCACCCGCGTGGCCGATAGTTATACCGGTGCCGTATCCGCGATCAAGTCGGAGGATATTGAGAAGGTGAGCAACCAAAATATCTTGCATGCCTTAAAGAACATCGAACCATCGTTTCAGGCGTTGGAAAGCATGGACTTCGGTTCCGACCCGAACCGGATGCCCGACCTGCAGATGCGGGGCGCGTCCAGCTTCACCGATATGAAAGACAAGTACCGTACGAACCCGAACCAGCCGCTCTTTATCGTGGACGGTTTCGAGCAGTCGATTGAAAAGGTGATGGACATGGATATGAACCGTGTGGCATCCATCACGCTGCTCAAGGACGCCACTGCCAAAGCGCTCTACGGTTCAAAGGGGGCTAACGGTATCGTGGTTATCGAGACGTTGGTTCCCGATAAGGGGAAGCTAAGGGTCTCCTACTCGGGTAGCGTGGATATCCAGTCGCCCGACCTCACCAGTTATAACCTGGCCAACGCGGTCGAGAAGCTGGAGATAGAGAAAAACGCGGGTGTCTATACCGATGCGGGGCGCAACCCGATATACCAGCAACCGCTCGATGAGAAGTACCAGTATTACCATAAGGAGGTGCTGCGGGGTGTCGACACCTACTGGCTCAGCCAGCCGTTACGGGTAGGCGTGGGGCAAAAGCATTCGCTCAACTTCGAGGGGGGTGACGATATCGTGCGTTACGGTATCGACTTTCAATATAATAACGTGGCCGGTGTGATGAAGGGGTCTGGCAGGAACGTGCTCTCCGGGGGCTTTAATTTTCAATACAGGCACCGCTCACTGCTCTTTATGAACAGGTTGTCGTTGACCTTTAACAAGTCGCACGACTCTCCCTACGGTACCTTTTCTGAATACGCGAAGCTGAACCCCTATTGGAGACCTTACAATGAAGATGGCACGGTCAAGGAGGTTTTGGCCGACTACGAACAGGTGGATTATTGGACTCATCCCATCTACAACCCCCTCTGCAACGCGTCCATCAACACCAAGAACAGCAACGAGTACTCCGACGTGACCAACAACTTCTACATCGAGTGGAGCGCTTTTAGCGGGATGAAGTTCAGGGGACGCCTCGGGGTAATCGCACAGAAAAATGGCAGGGAGACCTTCTATCCCAAAGACCACACCATGTTTAAAAATATTCAGCCCGACTCCGAGGAGTATTTCGAGCGTGGCAGGTACAACATGGGTAACGGCGAGAACTTTTCGTACAACGCCGATATTTCGGCCAACTACTCGAAAGAGATCGGCAAGCACGTGATCTTTTCCAATGCCCAGTGGAGCTTCAGCGAGGATAAGCGCGAGTACGTGGAGTTTGCCGCCCAAGGCTTCGCCAACAACAAAATGGATTACATTACCAACGCCAAGGAGTACATCACGGGATCCCCAACGGGCATGGAGTCACTCGTGAGGGAGACCAGCGCGCTGCTCTCCGCGAACTACTCCTATGATGAGCGCTACCTGTTTGACTTAACCTACCGGGCCAATGCCTCTTCACTATTCGGGAGCGATAAACGGTGGGGGCACTTCCATTCGGCGGGTATCGGCTGGAATGTGCACCACGAGGCGTTTTTACGCGGTGCTAAAGATCAGGTACAGCGAATGAGGCTGCGGGCATCTACCGGCTCGTCGGGCTCGCAAAACTTTAACTCTTATCAGGCCATCGCCACCTACAGGTTTTTCAACGAGAGCTATGACAATATCGTGGGTAGCTACCTGCTTGGGTTGGCGAACGACGACCTGCAATGGCAAAAGACGCGTGACAACAACGTGGGGATAGACCTCGACCTGTTCCACGCGCTCAGCTTGTCGTTTGATTACTATATCAAGGATACCGAAAACCTTTTGACTCCCGTCTCCCTGCCTCCCTCCGCGGGCTTTACCTCCTACACGGAGAACTTAGGGGAGACCCGAAACAAGGGGTTTGAAGGAAAACTGAATTACCGTTTGATAAGGGACACGCGTAGGAATATTTACCTGAACCTCTTCGTGACGGCCATGCATAACCAAAACACCATACGCAAGATATCGGATGCCCTTACCTCGATCAACGAAGTGAGGGACAAGGAGAAGCAGGCTGGGGGAGGCACGAATCCCGACCTGGAAAACAGGGGAGAGGTGGCCAAACCGTCTGTGCGGTACCAGGAGGGGCAATCCATGGATGCCATCTGGGGCGTGAAGTCGCTCGGGATAGACCCCGTGACGGGTAGAGAGGTGTTCTTAACGCGAGATGGCGAGATGACCTACGACTGGAGGGCCGAGGACCAGGTGGTGATCGGAAATAGGCTGCCTAAATTGAGGGGTACCTTCGGTTTCAACTTTAACTTCAAGGGATTCTCGCTCAACAGCTCGTTTGCCTACCGGTTGGGCGGGCAGGTGTACAACCAAACGTTGGTGGACAAGGTGGAGAACGTGGATATGCAATACAACGTGGACAAGCGGGTGTTGAGCGACCGATGGACCACCCCGGGAGTCCCGGCGAAGTTTAAACGCTTTAACGAGTCGGATCCCATTACCCGACCCACCTCCCGGTTCATTCAGGATGTGAGGGAGTTGCAGATGACTTCCCTAAGTATCGGGTACGACTTCAGGTATGACGACTTTATCCGAAAGGCCAACCTGGAGCAGTTGAAAGTGATGTTGTACATGAACGATATATTTCACGCCTCTACCGTGCGGATTGAAAGAGGTATTCTCTACCCCTTTGCCCGTTCGTTCTCCCTATCGGTACAAGCAACCTTTTAATTTTTGAGTATTATGAATGGAAAGATGATAAAAACAGCTTGTAGAACAGTTGCCACCACGCTACTCCTAACCATCTTCGTGCTAAGCAGTTCCTGTAGCGACTGGTTGGATGTGCGGCCCAAAACGGAGGAAGAGGCCTCGGTACACTTCAGTACCGACGATGGGTTTAAAAGCGCCCTCGCGGGGGTCTATATCATGCTCTCCAAGCCCGAGCTGTACGGGAAAGAGCTAACCTTTGGCATGATTGGGATGTTGGCACAGGAGTGGGGAGACGGTGATGACCTCTACTCGAACTCAGATTACAGTTACCTCAGGGATTACAATTACGAGCGTGCCGGTTCAAAATGGAGGATAGAGGGTGTTTGGACGAACATGTACAAGGCCATCGCGAATATCAACACCTTGTTACAATACACCGAGCTTCAGGGGTCGGTGCTCAATGAGTACAACTACGGCGTGATACGCGGCGAAGCGTTGGCTTTAAGGGCATTCATGCACTTTGAGCTGTTCCGCATGTTCGCACCCCACGATTTTTCCGACGCCAGCGCGCTTTACATCCCGTACGTGCTGGAACCGGAACCTGTAGTTTCTCCACAGCTCACGGCCAACGCTTTTTTTGAGTTAGCGCTTAAGGATATTGATGAAGCATTAGGGCTTCTGAAAGTGGATCCCATATTCACGGGTGCCGATGTGACGGGTGTGGATAACGGCTACCTGGCCAACCGCAACTTTCACCTCAACTACTATGCCGTGTTGGGGCTAAAGGCGAGGGTAGCCCTCTATAAAGGGGACCATCAGCAGGCTTTAGCGGCCGCGAGAGAGGTGATAGGGGCAAAAGAGCAGAAAGCACTCTTCCCCTGGGTGGATCCCAACGACCTCACCACCACCTATATCAACTTGCGGGATCGTACCTTCTCGTCGGAACACCTCTTCGCGCTGCATATTCCCCTGCTGAACGAGTATATCAAGGGCTGCTTCCGGGAGTTCACCAAACCACGTACCGTGAGGATTGATCCCAACTCCCTGTACGAGCCCGACGATTTTAGAAAAGCCATTTACGAGACTTACAGCGGTGCATCGAACGTGCTCTCCAAGTTTTGGCAGATGGACAACGAATATATTGCCGGCGTGGGAACAGTAAAACCCAAGCGCGATAGGATGCCGGTCATCAGGGTGTCTGAGATGTACTATATTGAGGCAGAGTGCTTAAAGGAGAGTGATTTGGCCGCAGCCGTTTCGTCGCTGAACAAGCTTCGGAGTGGAAGGGGGCTCGAACCGATAAAAGGCATTGATAGCGGAGAAAAGCTGCAAGAGGAACTCACCCGGGAGTATTACCGCGAATTCGTGGGCGAAGGGCAGCTCTACTTTTACCACAAGCGCATAGGTACACCTAATATCGACAAGCAGCATGCCAATGCCAACTACGTCTTCCCGATGCCGGATCTGGAGATTGATTTAGGGAAAAGAGAATAAATTAGGATAATGGGCTATAAAGTAAAGGCGATCACAACCTTTAATAAACCCGGGCACATTGAATGTATAAGCCAAGAAAATATTGAAAAGATGAAACAGGTATTCTACATAGTTATTTTTGCTTCCATCTTGCTGTCGACAATCTCCTGTAAGGAGGATGCTATCGAGGTATATCACGGTCCCGATTTGGTGAATATCTTGGCGGAAGAGGGGGATGGGGTTTTCGTGCAGGATGAGGAGATGACCGAAAAAACGTTTTCCATCTTACTAAGGGCCCAATCGGTCCTATCGGATAAGGATCGGGTTATCAAGATCGGGTATGGAGAGAAGCAGACCGCCAAAAAGGGGGTCCACTTCGATATGCCCGATGAGGTGATCCTGGAAGCGGGGAGGGTCGACACGGTGGTGAACTGTACAGTGTACAAAGAGCACCTCACGTTTGACCCGCTGTTAATCGATTTTAGGATATTGCCCAGCGACGATTTTGAGGGTGGTGGTATCCACAACTCGTTAGAAGTTAAGGTGATGATAGGGTTTCCCATGCAGTGGAGAGACCCAACCGGCTGGGCGGCGAACTGGGCGTTGGGTCCATGTACGCAGGCAAAGTACAAGTTCGTGTACGAGATGATCGGTACCCTCGACCTGTCGGCCTACCGGGCAGATTATTACCAGAGCCTGAAGAGGTTGTTGAACGAGGAGTTGGTCAAGAACCCCAGATTGGATGATGATGGAAGCCCCATGAGGTTTGGAAGTTAATTTTTGAACGATATGACGAATAAACTAACAACAGCGCTGATCGGTGTAGCGATTTTTATCGCCGCCACCTTGACCGGGTGTTACCAGGATAAAGGGAATTACGACTATTTAGACAATATCGGCGAGCCGGTTATCGAGGCTATTCCCGGTGTTACCGACAGGAATAATACCCTGTTTTGCCTCGAAAATGAGCTGGTTAAGTTGCAGCCCGTGATGAGGTTCGCCGAGGGTACCAGCGAAGGCGATTACAGCTACGAGTGGAAGCGGTACAACAAAACACCGGAGGGAACCTATGGCGACTACAAGCAACCCGAGGTGATAGGCACATCGCTGAACCTGGAGTACAAAATAGCGGAACCCCCCACCGAGTATTGGGCGGTCTTTACCGTCTCCAACAAAAAAACCGGTGCGACAACCAGCCACCTGTTTCATTTCATTATCTCCCCCCTCAATGGGTTGGCAGTACTCGATGTGGATGCTTCCGGCAAGGGCGATATTGGCTTTATTCGGGATGAAGACATTGTAGTGGGCGGCGACGGTAGGGTAGTGAAAAACCATTTCTCTGCCGTTAACGGTGGGAAGAAGATTGAAAAGGGACGCTTCTTCGGCAACTGTCCGCACAACACCCGGAAGAACCTGTATATATTTGCCGATGATGGGGGTTACGTGTTAGACCCCGGTACCTACAAGCTGAAGGAGGCTACATACCTGTCGCTCTTCAACCAGACGGTCGGTACTCCTACGACACTAGCCCCGCAGGCTTATCACTTTACCGATGCCAACGGGGGATTTGAAACGATCGTAAACGATGGGAAAATATATTACGTGGCTTACATGATGGCTTGGGGAGGTGCCATGTTCAACAGTACTACTCTCGCGGGCGATGATTACAAAGTGGCACCCGTGCTGGCGGGCGTTACCAACGCCGGGAACAGTCCGGGAACACGGGCGGTTTTCTTCGACCAACAGAAAAATAGGTTCATGAACATTCGTCTCTGGGGTGCGCTAAACGTTCCTAGTTCAACTTCCGAACTGTTTAACCCCGGCAAGATCGATCCCGCCTTTCAGTTTGTAACCCTGGATGAGGGCAAAGATGGGAGCACCTGTGCCATCTTTAACAAAGAGGATGAGAACGGGCAGCTATCTCCCTACCTCTTTAGGGTGGACTTCAAGTCGGCTGAACCGGTTCCGCTCGAGTGCAGCGACATCAGCGCGTTAACCGGTATACGCGATGCCAACGCCTACGCGTTTGGCACTCGGGGCGACTTCATGTTCTACGCGACCGACAGCGATCTCTATTGCTACCGGTTCGGGAGAGAGGCCGAGACCCACGTTTTCAACGTTACGGGCAGCGAGAAGATCTCTGGCTTAATGGTCTATGTTAATAAAGACGATGCCCAATATAACGGTAAAATACTGTTCGTCACAACAAACGGCGGGGGATCCGGGAAAGTCTACAAGTTCAAGTTTAACGAGATGACGGGCGCGATCACCGAACAGGGAACCGTCTACTCGGGCTTCAACCATATCGTCGATCTGATGTATAAAAAGTGACGGGGTTAGCAAACAATAGTTCAAACAAACAAAAAAACAACAAACAAAGGTGATGAAAAGGCAAATGATTTTTTTATTAGTCTGCATGGTGCTCTTGAGCATGTGTACACCCTCCGGGCAGAAGCAGACGATTACTATCCAGGGGAAGGTGGAGTTCCCCGACAACAAGTTCAATATCGAGGTAATCAAGCGTGACCAATTTGACAAGGTGGTGGTCGACTCCTGCAAGGTGAATGAAGATGGTACCTATAGCATTCAACTGCTCGTTGAAGAGCCTGGTATGTACACGCTCGACTGTCAAAAATGGCAAGCCGTGAACTTTTGGGCCGAGGATGAAGACCTGGTGATTGACTTTAGGGGTATGGATACCGCCAAGGTGAAAATTAAAAACCCGCCTTACGTGCATATCTATGGTGGTCCCAACAATGAGTTGATGAACCTCGTGAACTGGGACGACTATCGTTATTACCAACAGATGATCGCGATCTCTCAAAACCTGCATAAGATAGATATAGATCCGCTTAAGCGGCAAGAGGCGTTTACCTCCCTCTTCGGGGCTTTGAATGAAGATCGGATGGCGCGCAGCCGCTTTTTAGCGAAGCATTATGCCGACAGGAACAGTGTTTTGACTATTCTGCCCGGGTTGAGAAGCAGCGACGACCAGCCGCTGGTAGAGGAGGTGTTGGGCAAACTCGAAGCGAAGAATCCCAACTACGCTCCCCTGGTAGCCTTTAAGACCGAACGGGAAGAGAAGAAATTGCAGACCGAACGGGTAGCATTGGGTCAACCGGCACCCGAGTTTGCTTACCCGACCCCCGACAAGCAGAAAACGATGGGTCCGCAAGATTTTAAAGGCAACTACCTGGTTATCGACTTCTGGGCATCATGGTGTGGTCCCTGTCGGAAAGAGATGCCCAACATGAAGAAGGCGTACGAGCAGTTCTCGGGCAAAGGGGTCTCGTTCTTTAACGTGTCAATCGATAGCAAGGAAGCGGACTGGTTAAAGGCGCTGGACGAGGAAAAAATGCCTTGGGATCAGGTGCTGGCACCTGAAGCCGGGAAAGAGGTCATGAAGCTGTACCAGTTCTCGGGCATTCCCTTTATCGTGCTCCTGGATAAAGAGGGCAATATACTGGCTAAAAACTTGAGGGGTGAGCAGCTCATCGAGAAGCTCAAGGAGGTTACCTCCAAATAAGGTACATCCACACAGGCTCATCCTAAAAAGGGGCTGTCTCAGAATGGGGCGGCTCTTTTTTTATCTCATAGGTTCAACTGTCTTTCTCACGAAAGTTAACAACAATAACTTTCTTCTATTAATCCTCTTCCAATTTTTATTATAGACGCTTGGAAATTGGGTGATTTTCATCTACTTTTGTCAAAGTGATTATTAAGCAGTTGGGTGCTTATCATCGGAATCGGTGGGTGGCTATCGCCGGAATATCCAGAACCACCCCGATAACCAGAGTCTGTTTTTTAAAAGTCTAAGACTAACCATTTAAACCTGAAACATTGATGAATAGATTACCCTTTAATATTGTTTTATTGATGTTGTGGGCTTTCGTGATCCTTATCACGGGATGCGAAAACCAGGATGAAATTCTTGAGCTTTCAGATATTTCTGATATCTCAGAGGTTGGAATGGAAGGTTTATATCAGGTAAACACTTCGTCTGAAGTCTTTTACCTTCAAGTGAACAGATCAAGCGGAAAGGCATTCTCTTCGGCTTATTGCTTTATAGATAAGGGAAGCTCTTGCGACTCTGTCGCCGTTACCTTTGATGGAGGTCGCTTGGTTTCAGTGGAAAACAACCGTACCATCGCGCTATTTAAAACAGGGAGCGATGACCTGTTTGTAACATTCCCGGAAAGTAACTTGCCTGATAAGGCGTACCCGTTATTAAAAATTGAAGCACCTTGGAAGAGTGTTACCATAAAAACAAACATTTTCCCACGCTATTTACAGGCGCTCCCTAACAGTCAAGTGGCTATACAAGAAGATATTATTTACGATAACCGGAAAGGGTTTTACACCGGACCTTCATCTCCATATACCTCCACTTCTGACTTTAATAAACTAATAACCGAAATATTAGGAAACCCTATCCTTGAGAAAGACGTAGTACCCATCGATTTGAAATTAGACCTCTATCAACCTAAAAACGATGTTGTAGCAAAACGTCCTTTAATCGTCATGGCACACGGTGGCGCTTTTTTGTTTGGTGACAAACAGGGTTCTCTTATGAAAATGTTGGCAAACGTTTTTGCCGGTCAGGGTTACTTGGTGGCATCCATCAATTACAGGTTGGGAGGTTCTTTTCTCGAGCCTGCCATTGTTGAGAGAACTATTTACCGTGCCGTGCAAGATTACAGAAGCGCCACACGCTTTTTGATCGACAATGCCCATCGTTACGGGATTGACACTACAGCGGTGTTTTACATGGGACATAGCGCGGGAGCGGTAACCGCGCTGACCGCCGCCATCATGGAACAACACGAGGTTTACACATCCACGGGTGCTAATCTTTTCAGGGATGATTTGGGCCCTATCCCGTTAAATACCCAAACAAAAGGGGTGGTTAGTTTATCGGGAGCTATCACTGATTTGGAGTTGATAGATCACGATGATAACGTGAATATGCTTTTGTTTCACGGGACGGATGATGACGTGGTACCCTTTCACTCAGGTATGCCTTTTGAGGGTATCACGGGAGATCTGATACATAATATTGGAAGCAGCTTTATCAAAATATACGGCAGTGCAGCCATTGAAGAGCGAATGCAAGAGGTGAATTTACCCTGTAAACTTCATGCTTTCAGCAACTTGAAGCATGACCTGCACCTAAATGGTGACGATAGTCCCAATGATAACACGCGAATAGTACTTGAAACGACCATAAACTACCTGTATGAAAGACTGACCAATGCAAAACCCCGGATAGTTGAGCATAAAACGGGCAAGAATAGTGCTATCTATACTTTAGACAGCCATGGGTCGATATCGGTCGGGGAAGTTAAGTGGGATATTGCAGGTGGCGCCATTGTATCTCAGTCAAACATAGATGAGATAGAGGTTTGTTGGTTTACCAATGCACCGAATAAAAGCTTACATGTTACCGTAAAGACAGAGAGCGGAATAATAGTGGAAAGCTGTTGGGAGGGGTAAAAGTATGACTTTTGCCCTAAAGATAGCGGGTGGCACCTTCTATCTTGTTTACTTGGTGTTGCTTTTGCTATTTGAACTTACACTTTATCATTTCACAGAACGATAGATTTAAATAATAAGGGATTGAAAAAATGACTTCATTTGTCGGTGCCGGAAATGTGGGAATTTCTTTGGGCGTTTTTTTCAAAGAGAACGGGATAGCTATCCGCGGGTATTTTAGTAGAACATTTAAAAGTGCTGAAACAGCCGCCTTGCTTACCTCTTCCAGGGCTTACACCCGGCTTGAAAACATGGTAAACGAAAGTCGATTTATCTGGATTACCACCAACGACGACGCGATAGAAAGCGTGGCTAATCAGATTGCCGAATTAAACATTCACGAGAAAAAGACCTTTATACACGCGAGTGGGCTAAAAACATCCGACGTGCTGATTTCGCTTAAAAAACAAGGACATGAAACCTGTTCTGTACATCCACTGTTGGCTTTCAGCACGGTTGAGCAAGCCGTGAAAATGCTGGGCAATACAACGTTCTTTTTGGAAGGTGAGCCAGATGACTTGTTAGGAATAAAGCAGGTTTTTGAAGATAAAAGCCTTACATTTGCAGAAATTAAAAAGGAACAAAAAGCGGCGTATCACGCGGGTGCCTGCATGATTTCAAATTATTTGGTCACATTGGTGCATGCATCCAACCAGCTTTTCGAACTGGCTGGAATTTCAAACCACGTTCTGAGCCCGGCAACAAATACGTTGATGGCAAGCGTGTTGCAGAATTTGGAAGGAAAGGGGCCCAAAGAGGCTTTGACCGGGCCTATCAAGCGTGGCGACGTCCAAACGGTAAAAAAACACCTTGAAATTCTTGCAAAAGAGTTGCCGCGATTAACCGAAGTGTATAAGGTTTTAGGCAAAGAGACGATGCATATGATTGACGATTTCCGTCTAAAAAATATTTTTGATGAATAATAAAAATCGATAAAATGAAACCGACATGATTATTTTAATCATCAAAGGTTCCATAAACTGAAATATAAAAATAAAATAATCGTATGAAAAAGAAAGTAACGGTAAAAACGTATCAAGAATTCAAAAACGAGGGTAGAAAAATTACCATGCTCACGGCTTACGATTATTCAATGGCTAAGCTGGTTATTGACGCCGGGGTCGATTCCATTCTCATTGGTGACTCGTTGGCAATGACCATGCAAGGACATGACTCAACGCTGCCCGTTACGGTGGATGATATTATTTACCACACCAAAATGGTGGTTCAAGCCAATGCAAATGCCAATGCGAATGCCCTGATAGTGAGCGATATGCCTTTCCTTTCTTACCACGTTTCGGTAGAAGATACGGTTAGAAATGCCGGGCGAATAGTAAAAGAAGGTGGCGCCGAAGCGGTAAAATTGGAAGGTGGACGCAACATTATCAACCAAGTGAAAGCCATAATTGATGCTCAAATGCCCGTGATGGGGCACTTGGGACTTACACCGCAGTCGGTAAATGCTTTTGGCGGTTTCAAAGTGCAGGGTCGCGATGAAGAGAATGCAAAACGAATTTTAGATGATGCGTTAGCGTTGCAAGAGGCAGGTGTTTTCTCTATCGTGCTGGAAGGGATACCCGAAAAACTGGCGAAAGAGATTTCTGAACAGCTTTACATCCCGACCATCGGTATTGGTGCCGGGAAATTCTGTGACGGACAAGTATTGGTGCTGCAAGATATGCTGGGGATGTACAGCGATTTCGTTCCGAAATTTGTAAAACAATACGCCGACCTGAACAGCATTATCACTTCTGCTGTAAAAGATTACATCCACGAAGTGCAAAACGGTGAATTCCCCTCTGAGGAGTATACCTATAAGTAACAAGAGCAATGATCATAACAACGATTTCCGAACTTCGGAACTACTTGAAAGCTCAACGTGCGAAAAACAAAACCGTTGGATTGGTTCCAACCATGGGGTTTCTGCACGAAGGACATCTGTCGCTTATCAGATGTGCCAATGCTGAGAACGACGTGGTAGTTGTAAGCGACTTTGTAAACCCTACACAGTTTGGCCCTAACGAGGATTACGAGACCTATCCCCGTGACATTGAGCGTGACGCAAAGCTTGCTGTTGCTGCCGGTGGCGATGTGGTTTTTCATCCTTCGGTAACGGAAATGTACCCGGAAGGCAGTGCTACTTTCGTGGAAGTGGAAGGCAATATTACACGCGTTCTTTGCGGGGCTTCGCGTCCTACCCATTTTAAAGGCGTGACCACGGTGGTGAATATGCTTTTTAACATCGTGAAACCCGACAAGGCCTACTTTGGGCAAAAAGATGCTCAACAAGCTGCCGTCCTGATGAAAATGGTGCGTGATACGCATCAAGATATCGAATTGGTGGTTTGTCCAATCGCGCGTGAAGAGGACGGGCTGGCCATGAGTTCAAGAAATACCTACCTTAACGAGGAGGAAAGGAAACAGGCTACAATCCTTAATCAAGCCCTTGCAGAGGGCGAAAAAGCGTTTTTGGCAGGCGAAACAGCGGTTGAGAAGCTCGTTTCCATTATTGCCGGCAAGATAAAAGAAATGCCACTGGCCGAGATTGATTACGTGAGTATTTACGATTTTCCTGGTCTGACAGAAATCAAGAAAGTTGAACATCGGGCACTCGCGGCGGTCGCCGTGAAGTTTGGTAAAACCCGGCTGATTGACAATCGAATCTTGAGAGAGGAATAAAGTTGGAAGATCGAAGCACGAAGAAAATGTGTTCACGAACAAATGTAAGACACGTGGTGGCTTAATATTACCTTTTTATAGAACAATTAGAAAAGTCTATGTATTTAACGATACTAAAATCGAAGTTGCATCGGGCAACGGTGACCGAGGCCAACTTGAATTACACCGGAAGTATCACCATCGACCGTGATTTGATGGATACAGCCGGAATTGTCGTACACGAAAAAGTGCAGGTTGTCAATAATAACAACGGTGCACGCTTTGAAACCTACGTGATAGAGGGAAAGCGCGGAAGCGGAACAATCTGCCTCAACGGTGCCGCTGCTCGACTGGTACAACCCGGCGATACAGTCATCATCATGGCTTACGCGCATATGACACCTGAAGAGGCAGCGAATTATAAGCCGAGCGTGCTTTTATTGGGCGACAACAACCGGGTTTTGAGAAAAATCACTGAAACTGCCGGACAAACTGTTGATTCGTTTTTCTGACCATTTCTTTTAGAGCTAAAAGCAGGCTAACTGTGATAAATATTGCCATTACAGCCGGGGGAACTTCTGAAAGCATGGATGGAGTGCGCGAAATCACGAATATCAGCACGGGTTCGTTGGGATGGCACTGCTTGGAAGCTGTGCTCAGCAAGTTCAACACGCCATCTGTTGCCGATTTTCACGTTCACTACATCCACACCAAAAATGCGATTATCAAAGAGTTAGCTGAAAATAATAAAAAGAAAGTCAGTTTTATTCCTGTAACGGATGCTGAAAGCGTGTTTCAAGCGGTGGACAAGCTGACGAAAGAAGTGGCACTGGATTATTTTATCCATTCCATGGCGATTTCTGATTTTACATTTAGCTACTCGGTTAGCCATGCTAAGCTTGCACGGGAAATTGAAGCGCTACAACATCCCGATGGTTTCACGGGTGAAGAGGTGCGTCATCTATTAAAAAACCCACGATCACGACATGCTACGGGCGAAAAAATTTCATCGGACGAGGATATTCTCATTGGACTTAAACGAACGAAAAAAGTCATCCCGTTGATAAAAAAGAACAACCCGAATACCTTTTTAGTGGGATTTAAGCTGCTTGTAAACGTGGATGAAACCGAACTGCTGCATGTTGCCAACGAATTGGCAGAAAAAAACAGGTGCGATTTGGTCGTGGCGAATGAAGCTTCAGCGATCGGCGAAACCAATCATCATGCTATTTTGGTGAAAGGAAAGAAGATAATTGCCCGGGCAGTGGGTAAGTCTGAAATTGCAAAACTGATTATTGACAGTATGCTGAAAAATTAACTTAACTTTCGCATGTTGTTTACTGTTTGAGCTTTCAGGGCGAAGACCTCGTAAACTTTCGTGGGAACACATCCAGCGAAGATTGCGTTAAAAAAGGAAAGCTGTTTGAGCGCAAGCGAGGTATTTTCCTTTTAGCAATCAAGTAGTAGATGGGTCACGAAATTTACGCAAGTCGAGCCTGAAAGCTATTAAACAGTTACAAGCGAAAGTTAAGAAATTAATTTGAAGATTATTGGATTATGAATACTAACAGTCATTTACAAAGAGAAGAAATCACGCCGGGGCAACCCCGCGAAACCAACGCGAAAAAAACCGTGGTGATTGGCGTATCGGGTGGAATAGCGTGTTACAAAGCTGTTGAAGTGGTCAATCAACTAAGAAAAGATGGCTACAACGTGAAGGTAATCATGACGAAAGCCGCTCAACAGTTTGTTACACCCCTTACCTTCCAAACCATGTCGCGCAATGCCGTGGTGACAGAAATGTTTGACCCGGTAGCAAAATGGGACACGAAACACGTTAGCCTGGCAAAAGAGGCAGACCTGTTTGTCATCGTTCCGGCAACAGCCAATATAATCGGTAAAATTGCCAATGGCATAGCCGATGATATGCTCAGCACGACTGTAATGGCGACAAAAAGCCCGGTGTTGATTTTCCCCGCCATGAACACGGCGATGTATGAAAACAGCATTGTGCAAGAAAATATCCAAAAGCTGAAAAAACACGGCTATCACCTCTTTGGAACGGCATCCGGCGAGCTGGCTTGCGGCGATATTGGCACCGGGAAATTGCTGGACTGGCAGCAAATTGTTGCTGAAATTGAGAAATTCTTATAGACTATGATTTGAATTTGCTGTTATTGTTTTACAGTTTCGCCGATACCGTGTACGCGTCATGGCAGAAGATCAGCGTTCGTTGGTCGACTTTCGCCTTGTCCAGGAACCGCTTTTTCTCTTCCATGGCGATAGCCGCGCTGTTATCGTAGGCCGAAACCCAACTTAACGACAGGTTGAGCGACGTTGGGACCACATCGCCCGGGAACGCGTAGTCACCCTGTTGGGTATCAATAAGCACCACGATCTGCCCGGGTGAGTGGCCATCGTACAACTCCAGACAGATATGTTCGTCTATTCGGGTGTCTCCCTCCACGAGTTGCAATTGCCCTGCATCGTGAACGGGCTCGATGTTGTCGGCGAAGAACGACCCTTTTTCGAAGAGCATGGGGTTTCGGTAGTTCTCCCATTGATCCAGGCTCACCCAGTAGGTAGCGTTGGGGTAGGTGGGCACCGCTTTTCCCTTCGTGTTTAGCACGGTGCTACCGCCGCAGTGGTCAAAATGCAGGTGCGTCAAGATCACGTCGGTCACCTCTTCCGGTGCGTATCCTATCTCGCGGATCGCCTGTGCGATATCTTTCTGGTCGTAGGGGTGGTAAAACTTCAACCGGTTGTCGTGCTTATTGCCTATCCCCGCGTCCACGAGGATCCGTCGATCACCGGTATCGATAAATAAGCAACGGAGCGCCATCGCGCACATGTTGTGATCGTCTACCGGGTACTTGGCCGACCAGTACCTTTTGGGAACCGATCCAAACATCACCCCGCCATCGCCGAGGAAGTAACCCGACTCAATGATATGCAATGTAACCATCCCTTTGTCTTTTGTGGCTACAAAAATAGCCGAAAAAACTGTAAAATGAGGGCAAACGCGGTGGTAATGTCGTGGTATCACACCATCGGCAAAGGAAAAATATTCGCCCGATGGCACGGTTCTTGGGCATAATGTTGTAATTTTGTGGCTAAATTACAATATTTTGTCAGTACGACCTACACGAGACAATATCGCGGAGTACCAGCTTTCGGAGAAATATAACACTGTTCAATAACAAGGAGGTATGGCTATTTTCACGGGTATGAGCAAGCACCTGGGGGGAACTGATCAGGTTGTTCTCCCCCGACCGGTCTTTTACGGGTTGGTGCAGAAGAACGTGCTGGTAACCGGCGCGTACGGTCAGCTGGGGTGTGCGTTGAAGAGCGTGAGCGAGCGGGTGAACCTCCCCTTCCGCTTTTTTTTCACGGACGTGGATAGCCTGGATATTACCGATATTGATCAGGTAGATGACTACGTGACCCGTTATCATATTCAGTACATCGTGAACGGGGCGGCCTACACGGCGGTGGACAAGGCCGAGGCGGAGTCCGAGCGTGCGTTTGCCGTGAACGAGGGGGCGGTGCGAAACCTGGCCTTGGTGGCTAGGGAGCACGCCGTGAGGTTGATTCACCTGTCGACCGATTTCGTGTTCGACGGCCGCTCGGATGTCCCTTACACGGAGGCGATGATTCCGGGGCCGCTGTCGGTTTACGGTGCATCGAAGCTGAAAGGGGAGGAGGCCCTGCAAGCGGTGGGGGGCGATTGGATCATCCTGCGCACCGCTTGGCTTTTTTCGGAATTCGGCTCCAACTTCGTGAAGACGATGATTCGCCTTATGGGTGAGCGGGAGAGCCTTGCCGTGGTGAACGACCAAACGGGAAGCCCTACCTACGCGGTCGACTTGGCGGAGATGATCCTCTACATCCTGCAACGCGCGGAGGAGGAACAGACGTGGAAAACAGGGCTGTATCACTTCTCTAACGTGGGGGCGGTCACGTGGTTCGACTTTGCCCGATCGATCCGGCGACTGGCCGGGCTAACAGGGTGCGAGTTGTTGCCCATTTCATCGGAAGAGTACGGTGGGGCCGCGGTACGTCCCGCGTATAGCGTGCTGGATCACGCCAAGGTCCGGGCGGCGTTCAACGTGGTTATCCCCACCTGGGAGGATGCGCTGGAGCGCTGCATTCAAGCGATTAAAAGGTGCGGAAAATAATAGGAAGCATAAAGGGCAGAACGAACGGAAGTAAAAGGAACTACAAGGAAGACAAGATAGAAATAGATGACAGAAAAAGAAGAGATTCGGCGGCGACGCACGTTCGCCGTGATTAGCCACCCTGACGCGGGAAAGACCACGCTCACCGAGAAGCTGTTGCTCTTTGGTGGTGCCATTCACGTGGCGGGTGCCGTGAAATCGAACAAGATCAGGAAGACGGCCACGTCAGACTGGATGGAGATCGAGAAACAGCGCGGTATATCGGTCGCCACTTCGGTGATGGGATTCGGGTATAACGACTATAAGATAAATATATTGGACACGCCCGGTCACCAGGATTTCGCCGAGGATACCTACCGTACCCTCACGGCGGTGGATAGCGTGATCGTGGTGGTGGACGTGGCGAAAGGGGTGGAGACCCAGACCCGCAAGCTGATGGAGGTTTGCAGGATGCGCCACACCCCGGTGATGATATTCGTGAACAAGCTGGACCGCGAGGGGCGCGATCCGTTTGAAATCCTCGATGAGCTGGAGGAGGAGTTGAAGATTTCCGTTCGCCCGTTGAGCTGGCCCATCGATATGGGGGAGCGATTCAAGGGGGTGTATAACCTTTACCGCGATAGCCTGGATCTCTATCAGCCGAGCAAGCAGCGGGTCACCGAGTCGATTCGGCTGGATGTGAACGGGCCGGAGCTGGAACAGCATATTGGCGGTGCGCTAGCGAAGAGGTTACGCGACGACTTGGAGTTAATCACCGGGGTGTACCCCGCGTTCGATCGCGAGGAGTACCTCGCGGGCAGGTTGGCACCGGTCTTCTTCGGCTCCGCGTTGAATAACTTCGGGGTAAAGGAGTTGCTGGACTGCTTCCTCGAGATCGCCCCTTCGCCTCGTCCCGTGCAGGCCATCGAGCGCACGGTAGACCCTTACGAGGAGGAGTTCAGCGGCTTTATCTTTAAGATTCACGCGAATATGGATCCCAATCACCGTTCACGCATTGCTTTCTTGAAGGTCTGCTCCGGCAAGTTCGAGCGGAACGTGAACTACCGGCACGCGCGACTTGACCGCACGATGAGGTTCTCGTCGCCGACCGCCTTCATGGCGCAAAAAAAGGAGATCCTGGACGAGGCGTTCGCGGGCGATATCGTGGGGTTGCCCGATAACGGCAACTTCAAGATTGGCGACACGCTTACCTCGGGAGAGTTGTTGCACTTCAAGGGGTTACCCAGCTTCTCGCCCGAGATGTTCAAGTACATCGAGAACGCCGATCCCATGAAGTCGAAGCAGCTGCACAAGGGGGTGGAACAGTTGATGGACGAGGGCGTTGCCCAGCTGTTCACCAACCAGTTTAACGGCAGGAAGGTGATTGGAACGGTCGGTCAGCTCCAGTTCGACGTAATCGAGTACCGGTTGTTGCACGAGTACGGTGCGCAGTGCCGCTGGGAGCCGATCAACCTCTATAAAGCTTGCTGGATCGAGAGCGACGATGCGGCGCAACTGGCGGAGTTCAAGCAGCGAAAGCACCAGTACATGGCACTCGATAAGGAGGGGCGGGATGTCTTCCTCGCGGAATCAAACTATATCTTGATGATGGCGCAACAGGATTTCAAGAACATCCGCTTCCACTTCAACTCCGAGTTTTAGCGGGTTCAGTGATTGTATCATACACTTGCGAAAAGCTGTTTTTTCATGTACTTTTGCAGGGAGAATCAGTCAACGAATGAAATGAAAACTTTACTTACGCTGCTTCTATCCCTTTACTCGCTTGTGTTGGTGGCGCAAACGCCCGATTACATGGGGTGGGTTAGCCAATCGGCCGACTATATCGAGGCGAACAAGCTGGATAGCGCGGCTTACGCCTTGCAGCGGGCTATGGCGATGGAGCCCGCGAACGAGCACAACCCCGTGCTGCTGCTGAACTTGGGGATCTTGCAGCGGCAATTGGGACTGCTTGATGACGCGTACATATCGTTCACCGCCTCCTTGGGGAATAACCCGATGCCCGAGGTGGTGCTCCATCAACGTGCCTCGCTGTTATGCGATATGGACCGTTTCGATGAGGCGATGGAGGATTACGATGCCATCATTCGCCACCACCCGGAAGACGTGGAGGCCTATTACCGTCGGGGTTTGCTGTTCCTGGACAAGAGCGACCGCACGAGCGCTGAGGCCGATTTTAACGCCGCGAAAGCAATCGACCCCGATAATATGTACACGAAGTTGTGCGAGTCGCTACTCTTTAAGCTGGACGACAACTGGGAGGCCGCCGGTGAGATTTACACCCACCTGTTGAAAACCGTGCCGGATCCGAACCCCATTTTTTACATGAATCGGGCGGAGTGTTACTTGAACACCGGCCGGCTTTCACGGGCGGCCGCCGACCTGCAAGCGGCGTGGAGTTCACAAAAGGACAATCCCTACTACTACGTGTTGCGTGGCCGTTTGCGCTTGGAGCAGTTTGATAAGATGGCGGCCCGCGAGGATTTCCTGCAGGCAAAAAAGATGGGCTATGAAGCCACCATCGCCGACGAGTGGATTAAGCGCACAAAATAACTATTTTGGTAATTATCTGAAAGTCTAAAGCGAGGCGCATGTTTCGCGCACTTGCTTAAGTCGCCTTGAAAACGATTGATTGTTTTTAGCTACCTGTAGGTTATAATCGGTTTGCATATTCATTAGTGGAGCAGCGTCAATACCCAACGTTGCTTCTAACAAGAGAGCCGTTTCAGTAGAGAGTGGGCGCTTACCGTTGAGGATTTCGTTGAACTGCGAATAAGAGATTCCCATTTGCTTGGCAAGTTGCCGTTGACTGATACCCCTGAACTCGATTTCATCTTTAATGACCGGTCCCGGGTGAACAGGTACGGAAGGATCGATATTGTTAGCAATCATTTGGGGATTAATTCCTTGTATTGTATCCATAGACTTTCATGTTACCTAATTCAAATATAAGAATTATATCTAATTGTTCACAAAATTGCGAACAAATTTGTTGATTTTCTTTGTAGCTTGCTAAGTAAAGTGTGACCAACCCCGGTTTCGCGAGTGCACTCAATTAATTTGTTCATCATCCAACTTGGGTGTTTAACCTGACTTACTTTTTCAAGATACTGCCTAATACTTCCAAAAACAACATGATATAGCATCAATCTACTTTCTTTTTCTTTTTTTGTAAAGTTCATCATGGAAGGCTTATCTTTGCATTGATAATCGATGGAAATTAGTAAACGGGTTACAGACCATAAATTGATGTCATATGCTTGGACTATTATTTGAATTCGTATCAGATTATATTAGAGAGAATTTTGTCATACTCCTTGACCATATTGGAACTTTTGCATTTGCCATGAGCGGAATCAGGTTGGCTGCCGAAAAAGAGTTCGATTGGTTTGGAGCGTACGTCGTAGGACTGGTCACGGCTATTGGTGGTGGTACCACGCGCGACTTACTGTTAGGAGTGATGCCATTTTGGATGCTAAATAGCTCTTACCTGATAGTTACAGGGGTGGCTTTGCTATCGTTCATCTTTCTCAAAAAGTATATTTTCAGGTTGAATAAAACCCTGTTTTTATTCGACACCATTGGTCTCGGCCTGTTCGTGGTGGTGGGAATCGAAAAAACCTTAGCCGCGAATCTCCCGTTCTGGGTTGCCATTATCATGGGTATGATTACCGGCTCGGTCGGAGGTCTTATTCGTGATGTGTTAATCAACGAAATGCCGCTCATCTTGCGTAGGGATATCTACGCGGTAGCTTGTATTATCGGGGGGCTCGTGTTCGCATTTTGTTATTGGCTTGATATGAACCGTGCTTTAATCAACATTATTTCGGCTTCTTCCGTGATGTTGATACGATTTATTGCCGTTAGGTATAAAATTCAATTGCCTACGGTGAAACATCATGATTCAGCTGGTTAGGAAACTTTTATAAGGTCATTGATAGTAAATTCAATATTTCTTCGCGTAATTAATAGCTGAGCTAAAATAGGCTAAAATGATTAATAAGTTCCGAAAAATCAAAATATTTTGATTTTTCGGAACTTATTGTTACTTTTGCCCGGATGAATAGGTTGATTATTGAAGAAATAGGTACAGATAATGAGAAGAAAAGTGAGTGAATCTCTTGTGGCGTGGAAAAAGAGTTCCCGCCGAATGCCTCTGCTAATAAACGGGGCTCGTCAAGTGGGCAAAACCTATATAGTGAAAAAGTTTGCCCAAGAGCATTACGAAATCTTGTTGTATCTTAATATGGAAGTAGAGACAATGTTTGCTAAATTTCTCGAAACTGAATTGTCCCCTGAAAAGATAATCCAGTACCTTGAAACGGTCAATATGCAAGATATCATTCCCGGCAAAACGCTTATATTTATAGATGAGATTCAAGCTTGTGAGAGGGCGTTAACGGCTTTGAAGTATTTTTCCGAACAGATGCCCGAACATCACATAATTGCTGCCGGTTCCCTTTTAGGAGTGGCTGTTAACCGGGAAAAATTCTCCTTTCCCGTAGGTAAGGTCAACGAGTTGAACATGTACCCCATGGATTTCGAGGAGTTTTTATGGGCGATGAACATGGGAAAACTTGTAAATACAATTCACGACCACTACAATAACAACGAAAAGATGCCGGAAGCGTTGCATGAAGCAGCATTGAATCTGTATCGCGACTATTTTATCGTGGGAGGTATGCCAGCGGCAATAAAAACTTTTATTGGAACAAACAGTTTTGTCAAAACACAAGAGGTTCAAAACGAGATATTGAACGCGTACATTGCCGATATGGCAAAATATGCCGATCCTTCTACAAGTGTTAAAATAAGGGCATGCTATAACTCTATACCGGCTCAATTGGCAAAAGAAAACACCAAGTTTCAGTATAAAGTGGTTCAAAGAGGAGGAACGGCAACTATCTTTGGTGAAGCCATCGAGTGGCTTGTCTTCGCGGGAGTTGCCCTCAAGTGTCAGCGCCTCAATCACGGTTACATTCCCATTAACGCGTACGTTGATTTGGTGAATTTTAAATTGTATATGGCCGACATAGGGGTTCTTACATTGCAATCTAAGATTCCGTTGCAAACTATACTTTCTCCTGTTGAAGTTGATAATACTTTCCTTGGAGCGATGACTGAAAACTACGTCGCGCAAGTATTTGTTTGCAAAGGGTACGATTTGATGTATTGGCAGAGTAACGGGAAAGCTGAAGTTGATTTCGTGCTACAAATTAATGATGAGGTTATTCCGATAGAAGTGAAAAAGGGAAGACGAAATCGATCAAGAAGCCTGAGAGTTTTCATGGAAAAATACAAATCACCTTACGCGATATGCGTATCTAAGAGGAATTTTGGTTTTGAAAACGGGATAAAATCGGTACCTTTATATGCGACTTTCTGTATATAAGGTGGTGCTTTCTCAGATACTCCTGTTGACATCTTTATACGCGATGTGTTGTGTTTTCCAAACATTTGCTTCTCGGTTGAAGGTTAACTAAAGGATTACTAAAATTTAGGCCGACTGTTCGTCCTGCTTTTACGCGAAAGACTGACAGTCGGCCTACTTTGTACACCCGGCGGGAATCGAACCCACATCGTCGGAACCGGAATCCGATATTCTATCCATTGAACTACGGGTGCAAATGGTCGTTATGCTCAGTTACTCCTTGAAAGATACCCTGTCCCACTTGAGTACGATGGTGTCACTTTTGAGGAAAAGCTGTACTTCGGCGATTTGTTGTTCGTCAAGGTATTCCTTGAAATCAAAAGCAAGGAGCAAATCGGTCCCGTTCTCGCTAAACTTGGCCGATACGGGATAAATTCCAGGCAAAGATACAGCATATTTATAATTTTCCCGCTCTTTTTGGGAAGAATCAAAGAAAATTTCCCCGCTGATAGGGGGGAGGAGCGTGGAATCGTTTATTATTTCCCACCCCGTGCTGTAAAAGTCGATCCGGCTGTCGCATGCCTGGGCGCAGACCGTCCTGATCACGCAAATGATCATGGAATCTTGGATTGCGGGATTTTCTGTTACGGTATCTTTCGTTATGAAGTCTTGGGGTGAGGAATCTTGTGGCGCGGGATTTCGCGTTTCGGTATCCTGTGTCGCCACTTCTTTTGACATGAGATCTTTAATTACCGGTGGGTAGGCAACCGGTAATAACTTTAATTCGATGGTGCCAACGTTAGAGGTTTGCAGCAGCAGATGATCATCGCTATGTACCCTCTTTTTAACCTCCCCCAACGGGTATGGCACGCTGGTTTGCCCGGTATCGACCAGCAACATGGTCTTGTTCCCTTCCGACAGGCCGGGGAGCAGTTCCGAGGGCATCGCTTTGAACAGGTCACCCACGGTCTGCCCGTTTGCCAGGGTCGTGAAACATAGGAGCAGTAAAAGAATCGCTTTCATAGGGTTGGTTTTATACTTTCGCCGTTGAAACATCGTTTGAATCGTTGGGTTCAGCTGCTTGGATTGGTTGTCCGGTTTAGTTGCCGTTTAGTTGCCGTTATATCCCCTGATAGAACCGTCCAGTTTAGTTGCCGTTTAATTATCGAGGTTGGGTGCGTGGTAAGCCCCCACCTTGGCGATATTGGCCACGTCGCGGGTGCTCGTGATATTAACCCGCAAGCGGGTAGGGGAGAGATCGCTAAACCGGAGCAGTCGCTTGTAGCCGATGGTGGTTCCCTCGGTCAGCAGCACCCATTCACCATCCACCAGTCCCTCCACGCCAAACGCCTCAACCCGTTGGCCTTTCGTGATCTCTTCTTGCAGGAGAACCGTGTTGATAGGCTCATCGGGCAGCAGGGCAAACTCCTTGGAGTCCCCGGAACGGGCTTCCCATAACCCTTCACCATCAACCAGCTTCTCATCTTGAAAGGTGGTTTGGATGTAGGCACCAAACTCCTTTAACCGCTGCACGTCCACCTCGTGAAATTGTCCCCGCGTATCGGGCGGGATATTGAGGAGCAATACCGAGTTCATGCCGACCGATTGGTAGTAGATATCGACCAGCTCTTTCAGCGTTTTCACCCGCTCATCTTCCTCGGGATGGTAAAACCAACCCGGGCGAATGGAGACATCTACTTCGGAAGGATACCAGTAGATGGTTTTCGCGTTGGCGATAAGTTCCCGACCCCCTAAGTCATTGGCGGTAGGAGAGATATCGAGCCGCCGGTTCTCGCTGATGATCGACTCGTTGATGTCCGGCTGCAGCGGCGTAACGCTCCACTCGGTCTCCCTGCCGAGTCCCCGCTCGTTGCCTACCCACCGCACGTCGTTGCCCATGATCGCCTTCACCGCCTGGGGTTGCAGGCTGTCGATCACGTGGTAAAAGCGTACCCAATCATACTCCTGAACCCGGCCGTTGGGCCCTTCGCCGTTGGCACCGTCAAACCACACCTCGTGTATCTCCCCGTAGCGGGTGAGCAGCTCGGTCAGTTGTTCCGTTAGCAACGCGTTGTACCTCGGCGAATCGCCGTAGCTCTCCGCGTTCCTGTCCCATGGCGATAAGTAAACGCCAAACTTCATGTTGTACTTGTCGCAGGCCGCCTTCACCTCCTTCACCACATCCCCTTGTCCATCCCGCCATGGGGAGAAGGCCACGGAATGCCGGGTAGTGGCGGTGGGCCACAGGCAGAAGCCATCGTGGTGCTTAGCCGTTAGGATCAGCATCTTGAACCCGGCCTCCTGCAGGGTATATACCCACTGGTCGGCGTTGAAGTCGGTGGGGTTAAAGAGTGCAGGCTCCTCCGTGCCATCCCCCCACTCACGACCCGTGAAGGTGTTCATCCCGAAGTGGATAAAAGCAGTCAGTTCCAGCTGTTGCCACTCCAGTTGTTGGGGTGTGGGAACGACGTACGCGGAGAGTTTTACCTTTTGATCGCCGGTAACCATTTCCGGGAAGGTAAGCTCCTTCTCGAAATAGGTACTGGTACGTTGGTTGCACCCAACGGTAATAGCCACTACCAAAAAGAGGATGGCGATAACTGTTTTTTTCATGATGCTTATATTATGCTTGATGACTTCGTTTGATAATTAATTGACAATTACCTGATTAGTCAACTGTTAGTTTCACGTGTACAAGAATCGTTTGATGCTTTTCTTCGGTGTTTTTTCAAACTCCTTCTCCACGATTACAATGTCGCTGATTCGTTCGTATAGAGCCACCGATTGGTTCAGGGTGTTTCTGTTTTCGGCCATGATCTCTTCGAGCTCCCACGGTGTGATACCCTCCGAAGCGATGGCATTCACCTCGGGGTAGACGAGCGCTACCAGGCTATTATTGCGTTGCACCACCAAGCTCTCGCCAACGTACGGTAGGTTGTTCAGCCGCGATTCAATCTCCTCGGGGTACACGTTTTGCCCGTTGGCGGAGAGGATCATCGTCTTAATACGCCCCTTGATGAAGAGGCGCCTGCCTTTCATCACACCCGAGTCGCCCGTTTTCAGCCATCCATCTTCGGTGAAGGCTTCTTTGGTAGCTTTGGGGTTCTTGTAGTACCCTTTCATCACGTTTTCACCGCGCACCTGGATTTCGCCGGGCACGTTCTCCGGGTCAGGCGAGTCGATTCGTGCCTCCATGATTCCCTTCAGCACGGAGCCGCAAGAGGTGGGTATGAATTCATGATGGTGGTCGTATGAGATAAGGGGAGCGCACTCCGTCATGCCGTAGCCCACCGTGAAGGGGAACCGCATCTTGTAAAAGCAGGCTTCCACCTCTGCGTTGAGGGCTGCACCGCCAATGATCACTTGCCGGAAGCGACCGCCCAACGTGTGGATCAGCTTTTTGTTGATTCGGTTCAGGATGATTTGCTCAACCCCCGGGATGCGCATCAACCCTTTCATGAGTGGCTTGTTGAGGGTCGGGAGAATTCTGCTCTTGTATATCTTCTCGAAGATCAGGGGAACGGTGATGATAAGGTGTGGCCGCACCTCCTGCATCGCGTTCAGCAAGTTCCGCGGGGTGGGAATCATCCCGAGGAGGGTGACGTGAACGCCGGCAGAGAGGGAGTAGAGAAAGTCGAACGCGCAGCCATACACGTGTGCCATGGGGAGGAAGGCCAAGAGGCGATCACCGGTGAAAAGGAGTTCCAACTGGTGCGCGTAAGTCACGTTCCCCGCGAAGTTGTTCGCGGTGATCATCACCCCCTTACTGAATCCGGTGGTGCCGGAGGTGTAATTGAGGCATACTACCTCGTCATTGCTCACGTCGGCATAACGGATATCCTCTTTCGTGAACCCGGTAGGGTAGGTCTCGCGGAACTTTTGCTCCCACCTGTCGAAAGCGAGCAACGTCTCCTCGTCCTTCCATTGAAGGAGTGAAAAGGTGGGTATATCGATTACCGGAACGTGTACCTTATCCGCGTCAATCCATTTCCACTGATCCTCGTGAACGAACAGAAGCTTCGAGTCGGAGTGCACGATGATGTTCACCATGCTCTCCGGGTTGAACTCGTGAAGGATGGGAACGATCACGGCCCCATACGTGATAGCCGCCAAAAAGACGATGGCCCACGAGGAGTGGTTCCTGCCAATCAGCGCGATGGCATCGCCCTTTTGGATACCCAGCTCTCTGAAGAGCAGGTGGAGCTTTGCAATCTCGCCGGCCAGCTCACCATAGGTGTAGGAGTTATCGCCCTTGTAATCGGTCAAAGCCGGCAGCTCCCAGTTTTTTTGGAAGTTCTCTTCGTATAGTTTAATGAAGTTTTGCTCGATCATTTTGCACAAAATTGATAATAATGTGCAAAAGTAATAGCTTAAACCCGATTATCAAAGGAAAAAGGGAAGGAAATTGAGAGTAAAAGTGTAATTTTGTGACCAGCTTATGGACGATCGAACCGTTTATCACGATAAAACAGCCGCTTGCTACACGTTGGGGTGTAAACTGAATTTTGCCGAGACCTCGGCGATAAGCAGGCAGCTGCTGAACGCGGGTGTGACCCGTGCCCGTAAAGGGCAACCGGCCGATATCTGCGTGATTAACACCTGTACGGTGACGGAGCTGGCCGATAAGAAAGGGAGGCAGATGATCCGTAGGGCGATTCATGAGAACCCGAACGCGTTCGTGGTGGTTATCGGCTGTTACGCGCAGTTGAAACCGGATGAGTTAGCCGCGATCGAGGGGGTGGACTTGGTACTGGGTACCGGACAGAAGCATGATTTACTCAAGCACTTGGGTAACCTCACGAAAAAGGGGAAGGGTGAGACGGTGGTTTCGGAAGCGAAAAAGATACGTACTTTCGCACCCTCCATTTCCGCGGACGACCGGACCCGCTACTTCCTCAAGGTGCAGGATGGGTGCGACTACTTCTGCTCCTACTGTACCATCCCCTTTGCCCGGGGACGCAGCCGTAACGGCTCGATAGCCCAACTGATGAGGCAGGCCGAGCAAGTGGTGGAGGAGGGAGGAAAAGAGATCGTGCTCACCGGCGTGAATATCGGGGATTTCGGACGTACGACCGGGGAGAGGTTTATCGACCTGATTCGGGAACTTGATCGGGTGGAGGGCGTGGAGCGGTACCGTATCTCCTCTATCGAGCCCAACCTGTTGTCGGATGAGATCATTGACTTCGTGGCTGCCTCCCGACACTTTGCCCCTCACTTTCATATACCGTTGCAGGCGGGCAGTGACGCGGTGCTCCGGCAGATGGGGCGGCGGTACGACACGGCGCTGTTCCGTCAAAAGATCGAGCGGATTAAGGGGGTCATGCCCCACGCGTTCATCGGGGTGGATGTAATCGTGGGCGTTCGGGGGGAGACCGATGCCTATTTCGAAGAGGGTAGGGCGTTTATCGAGTCGCTCGATTTCTCGCAGCTCCACGTTTTCACCTACTCCGAGCGTCCCGGTACGCGGGCGTTGCAGGTAGACCACGTGGTGCCATACAGGACCAAGCAGGCTCGAAGCAAGGTACTGCTTGAGCTGTCGGCTCGGAAGCTGCACGCGTTTTACCAGTCGCAAGAGGGGAGCCGAAGGGAGGTGCTGTTTGAACATACCAAGCGGGGACGGAAGATGCACGGGTTTACCGAAAACTACGTCAGGATGCACGCGGACTTCGACCCGGTGCTTATCAACCGGGTCATCGAGGTGGAGGTGGGGCCTTACGATGAAAGGCAGGTCGCGATGGAGGCGATTATAACTTAACTTTCGTCAGTCTAACTTGAAAGCCGAAAACAGAGGTGGCGGCGAGAGTTGTGTAACAACGATGAGAACTTTACATGGAGGAGGATGGTAAAAAGGGAGGTATCGGGTACCGGCTGCTGTACGGCATAGTTTACCTGCATGCACTGTTGCCCTTTCGGGTACTATATATCTTGTCGGATATCTTGTACCTGTTAGCGTACCATGTTGTGCGTTATCGCCGGAAGGTGGTAAGGAAAAATTTGGCAAACGCTTTCCCCGAAAAAACGGGCAAGGGGAGACAGGCGATCGAGCGGAAGTTTTATCGCCACCTGTGCGATTACTTCGTGGAGACGATAAAAACGCTCCGGATTAGTGATGCGGAGATCCGGAAACGGATGAAGTTCGAAAATCCTGAGATGGTTAACCGTTTGGTCAAAGAGTCGGGTTCCTGCCTGCTTAGCCTGGGACATTACGCCAACTGGGAGTGGGTGCCTTCCATCGGGTTGTACCTGACAGAGGGTGTTAATACGGGTTTAATCTACAAACAGCTGAGCTCGGACGCGTTCGACCGGCTCTTCCTGAAAATACGGAGCCGTTTCAACTCGTTACCCATCGAGAAGCGACGCACGTACCGAACGATGGTCAAGGCACGGGACGAGAAACTCCCCGTGGTGGTCGGCTTTTTGTTGGACCAGCGTCCACCGAGACACGTGACCGAGTATTGGACCCGTTTTTTGAATCAAGACACGTTGATAGAGACTGGACTGGAGCGAATTGCGAGGTCGTTGACCCTTCCGGTGGTCTACCTCGATATTAAAAAAGTGAAGCGGGGGCGTTACGTCGGTCGCTTTTTCGTGATTACCCCCGACGCGAGTATTGAACCCAAATACGCTGTTACGGAGCGTTACGCCCGGAAGTTAGAGAGCACCATCCTGAACGAGCCGGGCTACTACCTCTGGTCGCATGACCGCTGGAAGTTCACGAAATTTGCGCCAGTCGAGCCTGAAAGCGATAAAACAGTTACATGCGAAAGTTAAATAACTAACTGTATGAAACCGACATGATTAAAATAATCATTAAACACCCTTGAAAACTATTTCGTTAAGCCAAACGAGCAGAGGACAAGTTCACTTGTACTATGCCGTGGCGAGAAATAGTCTAACTTTAGTGAACTATTATTTTAAACATCAAAGGTTCCATACACCGAAATGTAAAAGAATAAAATAACCGTATGAAACATCACATGGAGAATCAACGCGACGAGCCGAAGGTATCGGTAGTTATCTTAAACTGGAACGGGCGAAAGCTGCTGGAGCAGTTTTTACCCCTGGTACTGGAGCATACGGTGAGCGATGTCTACAGCGTGGTGGTGGCGGATAACGGGTCGACGGACGATTCGGTGGAGTTCTTGCAGACGCGATTCCCGGAGGTGCCGTTGATCCTTTTTGATGAAAACCATGGTTTCGCGGGGGGGTACAATAGGGCGTTGGCGCAGGTGCGTTCGGAATACGTGGTGCTGTTGAACTCCGATGTGGAGACCACGCCCAACTGGTTGCAGCCGCTGGTCGCCTTTATGGATAACCACCCCGAGGTGGCGGCCGTGCAACCTAAGCTCCTCTCTTACCACCAGCGGGATCACTTTGAGTACGCCGGTGCGGCGGGAGGGTTCATCGATCGATACGGGTACCCCTTTTGCCGGGGACGTATCTTGGAGGAGGTGGAGGAAGATCGTGGACAGTACGATACGGTAATCCCCCTGTTTTGGGCTACCGGTGCCTGCCTGATGATTCGGAAGGGTGATTTCGTTGAACATGGGGGACTGGATGGCCGCTTCTTCGCGCACATGGAGGAGATTGATCTCTGCTGGCGACTGAACGCACGCGGTCGCCAGGTGATGTGCGTGCCCTCTTCAACCGTTTATCACGTGGGGGGAGCCTCTTTGGACAAGGAGAACCCGAAGAAGATGTACCTCAACTTCCGCAACAACCTACTGATGTTGTATAAGAACGTGCCTCGCGCTCGTTACCTCACCACGTTTGCCGTTCGCTACTTGATGGATTTACTGGCCTTTGCTCACCTTCTGCTGAATGGGAATTTTAAAAATGCCCGGGCCGTTGTAAAGGCGTACGTCGACTTTTGGAAGATGCGCCCTTCCTACAAGCAGGTCAGGCGGGAGAACCTTGCCAAAACCCTTATCGAAAAGATACCTACGCAGTACCCCAAGAGCATCTTGATACGTTTTTATACCGGGAAAAAGACCTACCAGTCGCTCTACTCGAAGTGAAAGCTCAGCGTGACTACCCGCTGGGAGGCTTTGGAGAGGGAAAGGGCGTATTTCCGCAGGCTCTCGTCTGTAAGGTCAGACCGCTCTTTCTCCAAGATATCAATCAGGCTAAGACCCAGTTTAAGCTCCGGGGCTAGTTTAAACATGGGTAAGTAGAGATCCCATCCCACGCCCAGCTCGATTCCCATATCATACGGTTTTAGCCGTACTGCTTCGCCTTTACGGGAAGCCAGTTCGATGCTCCCGTATCCCCCCAGCAGTATGTACGGTCGGAAGTTGTCGATCCGGTCGGCAGAGAGTTTCAGTTGCAGGGGTAGCGAGATGTAGTTGTTGCGTACGCGGGTTTTATACTCCTCACCCGTTGTTTGCTCCTTGAATACAAACCGCTTTTCGCCCAGCTGCAACGTGGGTATGGCACGCAGGTTCAAGCGGTTGGTCAGGTGGAGATCGGCGATAAGGCCGGCCGTGAAGCCCGGCGAGTAGCGTGGGATATCGGAGAACCAAGCCTCCCCCTCTTTACCAACGTACCCCGATTGCGTTAAGATAAGGTCTTGCGTGTGAAGGCCAATCGTGAACCCCAGGTGAAACAGCCGCTGGTCGACGTATGGCTGATGCTGCAGCTTTTGATGTTGTCCCCAAGCCTTTGTGCTGCATGCGAACAGCGAGAGTACCGTCAGCAAGGTGAGTATCGCTGGTTTCGCCACCCTTGTCAGCCTCGTGAAACACAAGTATGTTCGCAGAGGGTAGGGGGTTTTAAGTTTCTTTTGTTCTACCATTGATCTTCAACTTGAATAGGGCATTACTTGAATAGGGCCTTTTTAGACGAGCCGATTCTCATCAGACGTGCCAATTATATCGCGTAAGCCAGCTCGTGGCAGGCATTGGTATATGCCCTAATAAACAAACGTGCCACCTGCTCACTTATTGTGTGTAAGCCTGATCATCGAAAATGACAGCCTCTCCAACACTGCTGTAATTTAGACACATTTCAAATAAGGGGTGTGGGGTGAATCCATTTTCTTATTTAGAAAATAGTGATTACCTTCGCGTGGGAAACAGAACATTTTGTAATAACTAATTCATTTATCTATTATGGCTTACGTAATTACTGAAGATTGCATTGCTTGTGGAACATGTATCGATGAATGCCCGGTGGAAGCAATATCCGAAGGTGACATCTACGTGATCGATCCGGAAGTGTGTACCGATTGTGGCTCTTGTGCCGACGTTTGTCCTACCGAAGCAATTCATCCGGCTTAAGATACGGAAAACTATCAGAAAGAGTGTAAAGAGACTGCCCCTGCAACATGGAGTGGTCTCTTTTTTTGTGTTACGATTTCCCTTGAGGCTACCCTTCTTATGCTACCTGTATTGAGGACACTCTTTTTTGAAACACTGCTTGTAAGCAATAAAAAAGCGCCCCGAATTGGGACGCTTTTTCTATCAACACGGGAATCGATTTACCCGTTTACTTTTGCCATGTGAGCAATCAGGTCGAGCATCTTCAGGGAGAAGGCCCATTCGTTGTCGTACCATGATACTACCTTCACAAAGGTGGGGCTCAGTTGGATACCTGCCTTCTCGTCGAAGATAGAGGTGTGGGGATCGCCAATGAAGTCGCTGGAGACCACTGCTTCGTCGGTGTACCCGAGTACGCCCTTCAATTCGCCTTCGGAGGCTTCCTTCATCGCGGCGCAAATTTCCTCGTAGGTGGTTTCCTTGGCCAAGCGAACCGTTAAGTCGACTACCGACACGTTCAGCGTGGGAATGCGCATCGACATCCCCGTCAGCTTACCGTTCAGTTCGGGGATTACCTTGCCAACAGCTTTGGCAGCCCCGGTAGAGGAGGGGATGATGTTGCCCGAAGCGGCGCGTCCACCTCTCCAGTCTTTGGCCGAAGGTCCGTCAACCGTCCTCTGGGTAGCGGTGGTAGCATGTACGGTAGTCATCAATCCTTCGAGGATACCAAACTTGTCGTTCAACACCTTGGCAATCGGGGCCAAGCAGTTGGTGGTACAAGAGGCGTTGGAAACAAACTGCTCACCCTTGGTGTAGGTATTATGGTTAACTCCAACCACGAACATTCGGGTGTCGTCCTTTGAAGGTCCGGACATAACCACGTATTTCGCACCCGCGTCAATGTGAGCTTGCGCTTTATCCTTGGTGAGGAAGAGACCGGTAGACTCAACCACGTACTCGGCACCCACCTCGTTCCATTTCAGATCGGCCGGGTTCCTTTCCGAAGTAACGCGTACTTTCTTTCCGTTCACCACGAGGTTTCCATCTTTCACCTCGATGTCGCCGTTGAAACGACCATGGATGGTGTCGTATTTCAGCATGTAAGCGATGTAGTCTACATCCAGCAAGTCATTGATACCCACGACTTGAATGTCGTTCCTTTGTTGTGCTGCACGGAAAACCAAACGTCCGATACGGCCAAATCCATTAATACCTACTTTAATCATACTTTATTGAATTTTAGTTGTTAATTAGTGTCATTGAATGAGTCTCTTCCCGAGCATTAAAACGATGTGTTTATCTGCGACCGTTTCACCACGTAAGAAGAAAAGAACCCTAAAAACTATCTTTTAAATTGAATCACAAAAATACAATTTCTTTTCGTCAAGTGAAAATAAATTGGGACAAAAAACCGTAATTGATTGCAAATACGGATGTTTAATCCTATTTTTACACCTCATGGATGAAAAAAACAAAACGAGGTACTTCCGGCACCATTTGCTGAAATGGTTCGAGGTTAATAGAAGGGACTTCCCATGGAGGCGGGAGGGGGTGACTAACTTCGAGCTGGTTTTTAGCGAGGTGTTGTTGCAGCGAACCCGGGCGGAGACCGTCGCGCAATACTACCCGGTTTTTTTCGGCCGTTACCCCGACTGGAACCATTTGATCCAGGCCACGGATGAGGAGCTGGAGGAGGTGTTCAAGCCACTTGGATTGTATAAGCACCGGGCGAAGAGGATGCGCAAGATCATCGATGAGTACAAGCAGAAGAACGGCGAGTTACCCAAAAATAGGAACGAGTTGAGCGAGTCGAGCTTCGCTTCGCTCTATACCTCGAACGCCTATGAACTGTTCGTGCTGAAACGGCGTGCCCCCCTGCTCGACGTCAACATGTCGAGGCTGCTGAAGCGTTATTTTATCCCAGGCGAGATGCAGG
>DUPB01000257.1 GCA_012838585.1 Bacteroidales bacterium | reverse complement strand
CGGGTGTAGATGACGTCGGCCTTTTCCCCTGTATGCTGATAGGGCACGGAGTAGTGATGCTTGTCGCGGGCAAGGTAAACGTGGTTGTTCTCGCTCACGGTAAGCCGCGTGTAGTACTTCACCTCGAATGCCTCCCGGGGGAGTTCCTTGAGCAGGGGCTTCTCCTCCGCCAGGAACTTCTCCTGCCTGCAATACTCCTTGCGTTGCATCCGGGTCTGGTTGTGTTCCCGCGTTTTCTCGGCGAAGGCGGCGTTCACCTCCTCGAGGGAGAAGAAGGTCAGGTCGCGCAGCTTGGCGTAAACTCGCCGGTAAACGATCTTCTCCTCGTTCTCCACGGCGGCCTTGTCCCGCGGCTTCCCCGCGCGGGCGGGGATGACCGCGAAGCCGTGGTGATTGGCGAAGTCCTCCATGATCCTGTTTATCTCGGGCTCGTAGCGGTCGGCCTTGATTACCGATGCCTTCAGGTTATCGGTAACCACTATCTTGGGGGATCCTCCCAGGTGCTTCAAGCAGCAGCCGAGGGCGTGCAAGAAATCATCGCCGCGCTGGCTGGGGACGGCCATCATGAAAACGTGATTGGATTGAAACATCACGTGATGATAAGAAAAATAATTAACAAGTGGGTGGGTATGCTCCGGATTATCCACTAGTCAAAGCTTTATTGTCAAAAGTATGGTTGTTGATGGTATGAGAGGTCTGTTTAAGGCTTTCGCTCAATATCAGGTTTAAATGTGTCAATACCACCAATGTGCTATTTCAGGAAGATATTTAACGCGGAATCCAAGATTAGAAGCAGGAAAAGAACTTTTAATCTTAACAAAAAAACTTGCAACAAGCACCGAATTAGAGTTTACAACTCAATTTAAAGCTTGGGAAACCAAATGAAATGATTTTCTAAATGAACGCGGTAAAAACCCGGTAACAGGTAAAAACCTTACCCCTGTAAAGCACCTCACCCGGCACTCGCAACATGTTAAAATCACCCTTTTTCAGCCTCGTGACCGAAGCCTTGGAGATACCGTAAGCGAGCAGGAAATCATAGATAAACTCGTCGTTCATCGGGTTCTCCGTTAACTTTATCAGGTTATTTTCTATCTCTTTTGAGGTCATCTACTTGAAATGTATCAAAACTACTCTGCCAGTACTACAGCACAAGAAAGTTAAAGCTGCTTAAACAACGTGTATATTGGCTAAAAACAAAAATACAAAAAAATCTCATCTGAATGTTGGTACCTACACTCCAATGTTAGCCGAAAAATTTCAGGAAGTAATGAAAATTTCGCGTATCTTCGCAGGAAGATAAAACACCTTGAGAAAAATGAAAACGGCAGCTGAATATATCGCGTTACTTCGCCTGTTTATACAACAACACGGTGCGAGGTATGGAATAATTTCCATGGGTATTTATGGTTCCGTTGCCAGAAACGAACAGCTAGATGAAAGTGATCTGGATGTTTTCGTGGAACTTAGGGAGGCAGACCCCATTATCATGGGCTACATTCACGACGACTTGGAGGAAATCTGTGGGTGCAAGGTAGATTTGTTGCGCCTTAGGGAAGGCTTAAACAGCTTACTGCTAAAAAGAATTGAAACAGATGGAATATACGCTTAGAGAAGAGGTCATTGAGCAACTTCAATTAATACTGGAGTCGATAAACATTATACAAGAAAGGAATAAAGAGATCGTTACAGTTAGCGATTATACAAGTTCCACATGGGGCATGACCGTTTTAGATGCTACTTTAATGCGCATACAATTTATTGGGGAAACCGCCTCGTCCATTGATAAGAAAACCCATAAAACACTATTTGAGAATTATCCTCATATCCCATGGAAACAAATATACAGTATGCGTAATTATATTTCGCACCAATATGCCGATATTGATCCTGAAATGATATTGGTGACCATTCATAAACACTTGCCACCCCTACAACATACCGTAAAACAAATTATTACTGACTTAAAATCGACAATAGCATAAAATTTTTAAATAAACCTCGTTTTCGATATAGAATCTCTCAAGTAATCCGTCTCACAAAGGGTATCATAATGGAAAGAAGAGATTACATATTATTAGAAATCGAAAAAACTGTTGGAAAAAGCCCTTCAACTATATGCCAACCGGCTCCTGCTTCAAAGGATTCATAGCCGTTACCCGTTCCCCGGCTCCCGTTTCAGCACGTTCACCCCGATGATTCCCAACAGGACCATAAGTCCTCCCACCAAGTGATAGCCGCGGAGCGTTTCACCCAAAACAAGAACACCGGCAAAGACAGTAATGACGGGACTTAGGTTATTGAAAATAGAGGCACGGGATGCGGGGATGACCGCCAGTGCGGTGTTGGTTAGGAAAGAGGTCAGGAACGAGGAGAGCACGCCCAGGTAGAGGATGGACCACAAGAACTCACCGTTCTGGAACGGGGCGAAGTAGAGCGGGAGGCTATTTTGTTGCGCGTGTTTAATAACGGCCAATACGTTAAAGAGCACGCAGGCAACCACGGTCATGAAAAAGGTGATATCCATCGCCGCGTGCTTGCGTGTGGCTCTCCGGGCCAGGACTAAATAGATGGCTATGGATAGGACGGAGAGCAAAATAATGAAATCACCCTTCAGCGTTTCGCCCGTCACCTCCCCCAGCCCGTTTTTGTACATGATAAAGATCACGCCTCCTACCGATAGAAAAACCGAAAAAAGTTGCCAAATCGTGCTCCTCTCCTTCAGGAAGATGGAAGCCAATATCAAGGTGAAAATCGGGGCAGTGGCAGAGATGATACCGGCCTCCGAAGCGGTGGTGAATTGCAGGCCGACGGTCTGCAGCAAAAAGAGGAGTATGGGGTAGAAAAGGGACAAAAGAAGCAGCGAGAGAATACTTTCCCGCCCATATCGCGGGAACCCCTTCCCACGAATCAGGTAATAGAGAAAAATGCCGACAAAAGCAGCACTAAAACGATGGGCCAACAGATCGATAGGCGAAGCATGACGCAACGCGATCTTCACGAAGATAAACGAAAACCCCACGATCAGGGTCATCAACGTGAGGCTGAAATAGGCTACCCCCTCTCGCTTTACTGACTTCATACTATTACTCCCTTTCTATTGCAAGTTTTTCCACGAAACAACGCAATCGGGCATAAACGGCTGTTTGCCACGTTATGCAATAGCGTTCACTAAAGTTAGACTATTTCTCGCCACGGCATAGTCCAAGTGAACTTGTCCTCTGCTCGTTTGGCTTAACGAAATAGTTACATACCGCCGTAAAGATAGTAAATCGAGGGCAAATGGGAGATAATTTGCAAGAGAGATTCATTTTGTTGCCACGATAACTCATTTTTTGTATTTTTGCATTTATGCGAGGTAAATTAAACTTTCGCACATCGTATTAATTTTTTCATTGTTTGCTTTCAAAGCGAAAACCTTAGCGAATATTTGCAAAACGAACGTAGCGTCAGTCGAATATTTTCGATAAGTGAGAACGGAACTAAGTTTACTTGAGCTCTGTCGAGCGTAGAAAATATCTGCGAAGCGTACTTGAAAGCAAAAACAAACATAAATGCAATTGTAAAACAAGGGAAAATTACTGAAAATACGCTATAACTATGAATTTACTAGACAACATGATTGCACGGGCAAAGGCCAACACGCAACGCGTGGTATTGCCCGAAGGCAGTGAAGAACGCACGTTGCGGGCAACCGACCGGCTGGTGGCCGACGGCGTGGCCGACATCATCCTCTTGGGAGATCCCGCCGAGATTAAAAGCGAGATCGATCGACTGAAACTCACCAACGCGGGACGGGCCAAAGTCATCGACCCTAAAGCACACGACAAAAAAGAGGCCTACACGCACCTGCTCTTCGAGCTCAGGAAAAACAAGGGGATGACACTCGAAGAGGCGTCAAAGCTGGTGGAAAACCCGCTCTACCTGGCTTGCCTGATGATCAAGAGCGGAGACGCGGACGGTGAAGTCGCCGGAGCTCGAAACATAACGGGTAACGTGCTTCGCCCGGCCCTGCAAATTATCAGGACTTCCCCGGGGGTCAAGGTCGTTTCAGGGGCCTTCATCATGCTTACCCAAACGCCGCAATACGGTGAGAACGGGACCATCCTGTTTGCCGACTGCGCGGTGATGCCCGCCCCTAACGCCAAGGAGTTGGCCTCCATCGCTATCGCCTCTGCCCAGACGATGAAGAGCCTGGTGGGTGTGGAGCCCAAAGTGGCTATGCTCAGCTTCTCCACCAAGGGAAGTGCCGTGCACGAAGCGGTCGACAAGGTACGCGAAGCCACGGAGATGGTGAAAGAACTGGAGCCTACCCTGCTGATAGATGGTGAGCTACAGGCAGACACTTCGCTGGTGCCCAGCGTGGGTGCCAGCAAAGCACCGGGTAGCCCGATCGCGGGCAACGCGAACGTGCTGGTTTTCCCATCCCTCGAGGCGGGCAACATCGGTTACAAGCTGGTGCAGCGTTTAGGTAACGCGGAGGCCGTTGGACCCGTTCTCCAAGGAATGGCCGCCCCGGTGAACGACCTATCAAGGGGTTGCTCGGTAGAAGATATTTACAACATGGTGGCCATCACGGCTAACCAAGCCATAGGACTAAAACAATAACAGACACCAAGATATGGACAAAATGATCGTAGAACCCATCGAGAAGTACGGGCTGACTATCTCAAGCGGCAAGAACAAACCGCTTTTTTCGAAAATTGGCGTGGTGGGCGCCGGAAGAGAGGGGAGAACCATCATCAACATGGCGGCCACGGCCGGAATGGAGGTGGTCTTCCTCGATGAATCGCAAGAGCGAAACGACTTCGTGATGCGCGAGTTAGAGAGAGTGATGGACCTAAAAATTAGCCGGTGGGGATTGACGCAGGCCGAGAAGAAAGTGATCCTGAACCGGGTCACCCCAACGCTGGTCTACGAGGACTTCGCGGGGTGCGACATGGTAATCGAGTGCAGCCGCTACTCCGAAACCGGGCGCCGAAGCACTCCCCTAAGGAAAAATATTTTCAAGAAGCTGGAAGAGGTACTGGGCGAAGACGCCATCATCGCGACCAACGGATCTACCGTAATTATCAGCGAGCTGGCTGCCGACCTCACCCACAAGGAGCGGTGCGTAAGCCTCTACTTCCCGGTATCGCACCCCGACGCCAGAATTCTGGAGATATCCATCGGGATGTATACCTCGGAAGAGGTGTACCAGAAGATGGAAGTGTTTGCCAAGCTTATCAAGTACAAACCGCACCGCGTTAACGAGAGCAACGGGAACGTGAGCTTACGGCTACTGGCAACCATGCTCAACGAGGCATGCCAAATGTTACTGGAAAGGATCAGCTCCCTGGAAAGCATCGAGGAGACCTTTACCATCATTTTCGGGCAACGATACGGTATCTTCCAGATGGCCGACATCGTGGGAATCGAACGGCTCGTAACCCTGATGGAGGCGATGTTCAACGACTTTGGCCTGAAGCAATACAAGCCTAACCCCATCCTGTGGAAGCTTTACCGCTCCAACCAAATGGGCGTGCGTTCAGGGAAAGGATTTTACGTGTATGACGAAAATGGGAACCGTCTATCGGTTAACAAAACCATATTCAATTAAAACGATACCTCAATCGAGTAAATAAGAAGTATATGAAACCGACATGATTAAAATAATCATTAAACACACTTGAGAACTATTTCGTTAAGCCAAACGAGCAGAGGACAAGTTCACTTGGAATATGCCGTGGCGAGAAATAGTCTAACTTTAGTGAATG
>DUPB01000256.1 GCA_012838585.1 Bacteroidales bacterium | reverse complement strand
GATAATTTTGTATATTGTTAATTATGTTATACGATAATTTTGTCTATTGAGCGAGGATAGGGGTTATCAACACCCCTCTGTTTATAACTGTTTGAGAATATCTGGCCGGGGAATACCCCGATGGAGCGAATTACTACCTACCTTTGTCCGGTGAAGATGGATCGAGCCAAGTGGGGTGGAGCAATGAGTAGCAATATCTTTTTGAGTAGCGGTAGACCACATCGGATGAAGAACAGTGATGGATAATAACTGGATAGATAACAACTGGATAGATAACAACTGGATAGATAACAACGACGCCTAATAAAATGGAAAAGCAGAGACGGAAAACAACGGTAAAAGTAGTAGAGAAAGCGGTTATCGCTCCTGATGTCGGGAAGTTGCCCCCGCAGGCACGGGAGTTGGAGGAGGCAGTGCTGGGTGCCTTGATGTTGGAAAAAGATGCCTACTCGGTCGTCAGCGAGATCTTGCGTCCCGAGAGCTTTTATGACCCGTCGCATCAACTTATCTACGGTGCTATCCAGGGGTTAAGCATGCAGCAGGAGCCAGTGGACGTGCTTACCGTTGTGGAGGAGCTTAAACGGCGCGGAGAGCTGGAGACGGCAGGCGGTGCGCTTTACATCGCCGAACTCTCCGACAAGGTGGCCTCTGCTGCGCACGTTGAGTACCACGCCAGAATTATCGCGCAAAAGTACCTGGCTCGTGAACTCATCTCCTTCTCATCGGAGGTGTCGCAGCACGCGTTCGATGAGACGGTGGATGTGGACGACCTGATGCAGGAGACCGAGGGGCGATTGTTCGAGATATCACAACGCAACGTGAAGAAGGATGTTATCCAGATCAACCCGATTATCAAGGAGGCGTTTAACAACATCCAAATGGCGGCTAACCGGAAGGATGGCATGAGCGGCTTGCCCACCGGTTTCACCCAGCTGGATAAACTCACTTCTGGGTGGCAGAATTCCGACTTGATCATCATCGCCGCCCGTCCCGCGATGGGAAAGACCGCCTTCGCGCTCTCCATGGCGAAAAACATGGCGCTGGATTACAACGTGCCGGTAGGTATCTTCTCGCTTGAGATGGCCAATGTGCAGTTGGTGAACCGATTGATTATCAACGTGTGCCAGATACGGGGGGAGAGTATCAAGAGCGGGAGGCTAACGGAAGACGAGTGGGAGCGGTTGGAAAACTACCGCTTCCTGTATAACGCCCCCATTTATATTGATGATACGCCCAGCCTTTCGGTATTCGAGTTGCGTACCAAAGCGAGGCGGCTGGTACGGGAGCATAAGGTGAAGGCCATCATGATCGACTACCTCCAGTTGATGAACGCCAGCGGCATGAACTTTGGGAACCGGGAACAGGAGGTGAGCATGATATCCCGTTCGCTGAAAGGGTTGGCGAAGGAGCTTAACATTCCTGTTATCGCGCTGTCACAGTTGAACAGGGGGGTGGAGACACGCCAAGGAACAGAAGGGAAACGGCCCCAGCTTGCCGACCTGCGCGAATCGGGAGCCATCGAGCAGGATGCCGATATCGTCTGTTTTATTCACCGTCCCGAGTATTACCGGATCACGGAGGATGATCAAGGTAACTCGCTCGTGGGCATCGCCGAGATTATCGTGGCGAAGCATAGGAACGGCCCCACGGGTATTGCCATGATGCGCTTTGACGGCGAGTACGCCCGATTCCAAAACCTTGACGCCAACCGGGTGGGGAGAAACTACGTGGAGCGCCCTTCGCGCATGAACCAGCAGGTGGTGTCGCCTGATTTGCCTGACGCTGCAGTCAATGGTTTTACGGCCCCTGTTACATTACCTTCGGATGCTTCGCGTGCAAACGATGACCCGGTTCCATTTTAGCGGCACATGATTGATACATGTTTCCGCACATCTTCGTGCTTCGTCTGTCGCCTTTCCCCTGTTGGCCTTTTTAATATGAAAGCAAAAAACTGTTTAGATGCGGGAGGTAAGCGAATTTATTCCTATTTTTGTGGTTTAAATGTTGCACGACCGATCGTTGCAAAATTAAAATAACTAGAACATGTGTTTCCCGCGCCAGTTGAGTAGGGTGTTTGCTGTGATCTTTACGCTTAGTATTGGTTTCCAGCTTTTACACGCTCAGGATCTGTCCTACGACAAGGTTACCGTTAACGGGCAATCCTATTACAAGTACAAGGTACAGCAGGGGGAGGGTCTTTACAAGATATCCCGAACCTTCTCGGTTACGGTGGCCGAGATACTGCGCCACAACCCGGATGTCAACTCGGGTCTAAAACTGGGTCAAGAGTTGCTTATCCCTGTTTCTGCTACCTCCCTCTCCACTGAAAGCTCCTCTCGGCAGGTACAATCATCGTCTCCCGGGTCTACCCAGCTGAAGCCGACCGGTCAGAACATCACCTTTAACCACACGGTCAGCCTCGGCGAGACGGTCTACAGCATCTCCAAGATGTACAATACTACCATGGAGGAGGTATACCGCCTTAACCCAACGGCTCGCGACGGTATCGCCGAGGGACAACTGCTCGTTATCCCGCAACGGCGCGTCATCAGTGAAGAGAAAGAGGAGAACTACCGTTACCACACCATCCTGCCTAAGGAGACGCTCTACTCGGTCTCCCGAACCTACTCGTTAAAGCCGGAGGATGTGGTGAGGGCCAACCCCGGCCTATCGGTTGAGACCTTCCAGATAGGGAGGGTGATACGCATTCCCTTTTTCGAGTCATACGAGACGGTTGTGCCTTACGAAGGTGAGAACAGTCGAGATGAGCAGCAGGCAAACCGCCTCTTGTCACAGGAAGCCTCAGCGGAGCGATTGAACCTGATTAACGTGGCGCTCCTCCTGCCGTTGCTCGATGAGACCGGGAACGGTCACCTACGTCTCCAGGAGTATTACGAAGGATTTCTCCTGGCAGTGAAGGAGTTGAAGGAGCGTGGCGGCAACTTGCAACTTCTCGTGTTCGAGATAGGCAAAGGAACAGACACTAAAAAATTGGAAAGCCTCTTGGAGACGATGGAGATGCAATCGCTGCACCTGATCGTGGGCGGGGTGAGTGACGCGCAAATCAAGACGCTATCCGACTTCTCTAGATCGCGTGATATCACCTATGTCGTTCCCTTCTCGCAAAGCAACGGCGAGGTGTTGAACAACGGCAATATTTTCCAAGTGAATTCCCTATCGCAAGTTATACAATCTAAAGCAGCGAAAGTGTTTCTTGACACGTTCAGAAACGCGAACCTTGTATTCGTGCACGGGGGCGATAACGATAAAATGGAATTCGTGTCGCAGATACAAAACAGGTTACGTGAGAACGGCATTCGCTATGAAACGGTTCACAACTCCAGCACGTTGACCTCTACGATGCTCGCGCTTCTTTCAGCGAACCGGGAGAACGTGATTATTCCCACGAGTGGCGATTCCCACACGTTGCGTGACTTGCTTGACAAGATGCAGGAGGTACAGGAAGCCAATCCCTCGCTCACCCTGCGGTTGCTTGGTTACCCCGAGTGGCAGACCTACGCCAGCCTGGTTGATGAGTATCACCAGATAGGGGTCTATTTCCTTTCTCCCTTCTTCGTGGATGCGAAAGACCCGGCAGTCGGCACCTTTAACGATGCCTTTAGCAGATGGTACGGCCGCGCACCCTTGAATACCTATCCCGACTACGCCATGTGGGGGTACGATACGGCCCTCTTCTTCCTGACGGCCCTTCAACGATTTGGACCCGATTTTGAACATCGGGTAAGCCAGGTTAACGTTAACTCCCTTCAGTTTGCTTTTCATTTCGAGCGGATGAATAACTGGGGCGGATTCATTAATACCGGCCTGTACCTCGTGTTTTACGACACGAACGGGCGTGTCATTAAAATGGATAAGAGCCGATGAAACGTTTTTCTCTTTTCCTTATTTGTACCGTCCTGGGCGGTATGCTCTTCGCGCAGAAGCAAACCTTCCCCACTGAACTCTATATCGGGGCAGGAGGAGGAGGGGTAGCCGCGAACATGAGCTTCGTGCCCTCTATCCCCCAAAAAATCATCTATTCCTACCAGGGAGGTATCGCGGCCAAGTATGTTACCGAAAAGCACCTGGGATTGCTCACCGAGGTTAACCTCACACGTAAAGGATGGCACGAGGAGTTTGATGCAGAGCAAGAGGAGGAGTTCGCCTACGAACGAGCTCTCACCTACATCGACGTGCCCTTTATGACGCATGTCTACTTCGGGAATAAAACCCGTTTCGTTTTCAATGCCGGACCGCAAATCAGTCTGTTGATCGGTGAAAATGCCCGGATGAGTCAGGCGCTGAGCGATGATGTGGAAGCACGAAAGGCGGCTGCCCCGGATGCACCCATTGGTGTTCAATATGCTCCCAGGAGCGAGATGAAGCGTGTGGATTACGGCTTGATAGGAGGAATGGGACTGGAACTTAGAACCGCGATCGGCGTGTTTGACCTTGAAGGACGTTATTACTTTGGCTTGGGTGATATCTTTACCAGCCGCCGAAGCGACAAGGCGTATTTTACCCGCTCCGCCCATCGGGTGATCATGGCGAAACTCACCTACTACATTCAAGTGAAGTAGATCCGTGGCGGATTGGCAATTAGAGAGCATATTGGCGTTAAGCAGACTGTTCAGTAGCCAAACTTGTTTACATTATGCCTCGGCGAGCAAATAGTTACGAAGCGAACTATTTGTGTTAAAAAAACCTTATCGTGAACAAAAGTGCATGAAGATATGTTCATGTATTGATATGACTGCTGAAAACGTGGATATTTTAATGGAACCGTCTCAATTCGAAGAAGCCGCCTACCTTCTCAGGTCGTTGGCCAACGAGGTACGCTTACGGGTGGTCACCACCCTGGCACGGGTGGGAGAGATGTCTGTCACCGAGCTGCAAGAGTCAACCGGGTACGAGCAATCGCTACTTTCGCATCACCTTACCGGTATGCGCGCGCGAGGAGTTCTCTCCTGTAGGCGAAGGGGCAAGAATCGCTTCTATTCCATTAGGGATCCGCGTGTAGTCAAGGTGTTAAAGTGCGTGCTGACTTGTGGTGCCGATGGTTTGCCACTTGGAGGTAACGATAAGTTGGACGAAAAAAAATAACATTATGAACGCCAAAATTATTGCATCCACATTAATTATCGTATCCACCCTGTTGATGGGTACCCTATTGACCTCCTGCTGTCAGGTTAGACCAAACAGTTCCGCGGGAGGCGAACAAAATGCGGTGAATAAAGCAAATTCAACAACAGATAACATGACAACAAAAACAATTCAGTTGACAAGGGCCGACTTCTTGAAGAAAGTGGCCGATTTCGAGAAAAATTCAGAAGAGTGGGTTTACCTGGGCGATAAGCCTGCCATCATCGACTTTTACGCCGACTGGTGTGGTCCCTGTAAGATGATTGCTCCCATCCTTGAAGAGTTGGCCAAGGAGTATGAAGGCAAGCTGTACATCTACAAGGTGAACACCGAGGTTGAACAGCAGTTAGCAGCCGAGTTCGGTATCCGAAGCATTCCATCGTTGCTTTTCGTGCCGATGGAAGGGGCTCCCCAAATGGCCCAAGGTGCTCTACCGAAGGATGCCCTCAAGCAGGCGATAGATGAGGTCCTGCTAAAAAAATAGGTGTTGGTAAATGTTGTGACGATGGTGGACTTCACCTTTGCATCATAACTTACAATTTCGGTTTACAGTAATTGGTTTGACGATACAAGACTTCACTCTTGCATTACAACTCACAAGCTAACATTCAAGCTTGAAAGTATTTCATTTGACAGGTTAGGGGGAGCAACGGCTCCCCTTAACTGTTTTGGAGGGAATATTGGAACATCCCGAATTACCTGACAATTACTAACCATGTAACCTGTATGTCATTAGATTCCACTACAAGAGAGTCTTACGGTTACAATCAAAGACCTTGGAAAATTGTTAACTTGCTGTGTACTTTTACAATGTTTTTTTCGCATCTTTGTAAACAATGGCAACCCGAAACGGGTTGGTTGGTGTATACGTTTACAAACACCTTGTCTGAAAGGTGATTTTAAAACAAAACAACGAAATGAAGGGAGACGGTTTTTTGAAAGGTACATTAAAGTTGACCTTACTGAGCTTGGTTTGCTTGTTGGCGTTTTCAAGTAATAAACGCACTGGTCTTGAAATATCGGTGATAAGTCCCATGGAGAAGACGTTTCCTGATATTTTCCCCACGGGAGCAGCCCCGCGGGTATTGTCTTTCAAGTGTGCGGCTAACGAGTACGAGCCCGCCCAGTTCGTTATCCGGTCTCCCAAGGCTATACAGGGGGTCACGATAGCGTTGAGTGAGTTGGTGAGCAAGGATGGGCACAAGCTCCAGGATATCCATTGGAATTTCGTGGGCTTCATCCCCTTGGATAGTAACACACCGGATACTACCAGGGCAGATCGTTGTGGTTGCCATGATCGTGTTCCTGAAGGGGAGATCATCAGGTTAGCTCCCTGCAAGATATCGGACCCGCTACTGGAGGATGAGGTTGTTGACCTTGAAGCCAACACCACCCTCCCGGTATGGGTCACGGTACATGTCCCATCAGGGACCCCCGCCGGGATATACGAGGGGGAGGCCAGGGTGAAGGGTCAAGGCATTGAAGATGAGGTTATACCGATCGAGCTGGAGGTCTACCCGTTTGAATTGCCCAAAGAACGAAACATGTACCTGACCAACTGGTTTATGGTTGAACACATCTCCAAAGCGCATAACGTGGAGTTGTTCTCCGAAAAATTCTGGGATATGCTGGGGAAATACGCCAAGAACATGGCGGAACATCGACAAAATGTCGTCTATACTCCCTGGAACCAGCTGATTACCGTTTACCGGGAGGGCGGGGGCAGTTGGAGTTATGACTATGCCAATTTCGACAGGTTTGTGCAAACATTTATGGATGCCGGGGTTGATGGTAGAATTGAATTGACGCATATCGGGACCCCATCCCTTTTAAGACACGTTGAGAAGGGTCTTTATGGTGTAAAAGTCACGGATAAAAAAACAGGGGAAACTGTTCGCGTGCCCGGGGAAGAAGGATTGCCCCCCTTGCTTGGAAGTTTGCAGAAACACTTGGAGGAGAAGGGGTGGTTGGAGAAGGCCATGCTTCATGTATCCGATGAGCCCAATTATTACACTATTGACGATTGGAAGAAACTCGCGCGCTTTGCCAAAAAACATGCCCCGGGTATAAAAACCATCGATGCCGTTTCCGTGCCCGGGTTTGACGGGTTGTTAGACGTGGCCGTTCCCCTTTCACTTGCCCTCGAAGGGGAATTTGAATTGTACAAGAATGAATTCCAGCAAGGAGCGGGTAAAGAGCTTTGGTTTTACACCTGCTGTATTCCATACGGGCATTACCCGAACCGGTTTCTCGATTACCCGCTCAGTGACCTTCGCGTTTTGCACTGGATGAATTACCTGTTTGATGTGAGTGGTTACCTTCACTGGGGACTTACCTTCGGGTGGGAGGAGCATGACGGGACAAATTTCGGCCCGGCGAAGAGGTTTCCCCCGGGAGACTCTCACCTGATATATCCCGGTAAGGAAGGTCCCATGAATTCAATCCGGTGGGAAACTCAACGAGAGAGCCTGGAGGATTTTGAATACTTCACCTTGCTCGAGGCGAAAACGGCGGCGATCAAGGAGAAATTAGGCCCTGCCGCTGATCCTATTCCCGCCGACTTTAGGAGTAAAGAGATTGGTGGGAAAATAGTGAAAACTTTTTCCGACTACGTGGAAGACGTGGATGCCATTTATTCCGTGAAAGAGCTGTTGGCTTCCGAGATCATTGAAATCGACAAGGAGCCCCTGTTCCTTTTCATGACCACTCCCAACACCAACATTCCCGTTAAAATAGGGCCAGCCGTTATAAAGCTTCAAGGGGTAGTAGAAGAGGGAGCCAAGGTCAAGGTGAACGGGGTGGAGGTGGAGATTCTACCTGATGGTGGTTTCGTGGAAATCGTTCAGCTTGAGATAGACGGACAGGTGGTTAAAATAGAGGTCGAAAAGGATGGGAAAAAGAAAACTATCGAACGAGAGTTTGAGGTGATATAGTCGTGAATTAACGTTGGAAGATTTAGAAGAATAAATTGAAGTTTTGAAAACAAAGATTACGGATTGCATCGGAATTGCAGAAATGTTTGATTTCCCAAAAGAAGAGAGAGAAAACCAAATCAATATCATGCTCGAGGACCTGCAAAAGTTGATAAACAAAAGAGAGAGTAAAAAATAAAACCAAACATCCTGCCCCTTTCGGGGCAAGATAATAACAAAAAATTATGAAAGAGTTGAAAAAAGATTTAGCTGAGTTAAAAACGCTTTCAGGTGAAGCTTTTATGGAAAAAGCAAAGGAAATGAAAAAAATATACACCAGTCCGGAAGAGGTTGCCGAAATCCATGAGTTCATAAATGTAGGGTTCAATGAAATTGAAAACGAGTTATCAGACTTAAAGGGTGAAGTTCTCGTGCGACAACAATTGAGTGAGGTGGCAAAGTTCGTCAATTTATCTTACATCGCGGAACATTATTTCAACAAATCCCGTTCTTGGTTAAGCCAACGTATTAACGGACACGTTGTTGCCGGGAAACCACGTTACTTGTCAGAGAAAGATAAAGAAACGCTTAACTTCGCGCTGAAAGACATGGCCGAAAAAATAGGTTCGTTGGTTGTTTCTTGACGGTTGGAAGAAACTCGCGCGCTTTGCCAAAAAACATGCCCCGGGTATAAGAACTATCGATGCCGTTACGCGAGGAGTACCCAAAAAATACCCATCGCTTAAAAAGCGAGCGGTACTCCTTAAGTAGTCTTGTTCATCTCCTCTTTAAATGTTCCCACTAAAGGTCCCGCTTTAAAGTGATTAAAGAACAGGCTCGGTAGCAACCGAACCTGTTCTCCATATCAGTTACCCAAGGGTGGTTTAAACGTCAGTTTTACTATTCAAACACCCAATACGCATCAGATGTGTCTGGTGCGAACGGGTGAAGCCAAAGATCTCCATTATTGTCTAAGCATAGCAGGTCGCCATTAAAGTCGAGCATCAACATATAGGTAAACCTGCTCTGCCCCATTTTATGAGAAGAGGTAATCTCTCCCTCCGCGTTTATAAAGTAGAACCAAAGGAAGTTGGTCTCGTCCAAGGAGAAAACACCCTCATTCTGGTAGCTGGAAATAAAGTTCGGATAGACGTTAAATCCCCTTGCCACCACTTTCTCGGCCGGACTGGGCGGTATGAATTTACCATTCTCGTCTACCCGCCAAAGCAACATGGCCCCATTTTTCACGGTCGAGAAAAGTCTCTTGTTTAGGGCCATGAAGTAGACGTGTGCCCACCTCCAGGCAAATTCCCTAATATGCACCAACCTATCAGGCTGGATCCTATGCATAGAGAGGTTGTTGGTGGTCCCGTGAACCGTGATGATCCTATCGGGATCGTAATAGATCATACAGCGGTATTCTGACCAGTCACCCTGGAGGATCCCACTTTGGACGAACTGATCACCCGCCTCATTTAAAGAGTAAGCCACCAGCTGCCCTTGAGGATTCCTCTGTAACAATCTATCGGGGGTGGTCACGAAAAGGCTCCCTTCTGCATCGGCCAGGGAGAGAACTTTTTTCCTCTTCGACGATTTGAAGTTCATGTAGGGTGTTTTATACACTTCGTAATCGGTATAGATCGAATCATGGAAGTAGGGAGGCACGATCAACGATTGAATAGAGATATCTTCGCCCGCGGCAAAGTCAGATAAAAGCAGACTTTCCACGTTGTTTTCTATGATCTTCTCAACCTCAACGCCCTCTCTGTTCTTATACTTGAGCCGCGAATAGACAACGCCATCCACCTCGCTCACGGTAGAAAGCTTAAATGTCAAGTCATTGAAGTTGTATCCTATGTTAGAGACCTTCCGCGCACCCAGTTTACTCCGGTAATACTCCAGGTCCCATGCCTTGACGGTTACCGTGGAGAAAAGGGATTTTTGCCCTAAACTGTTCACGTTCCGCATCTCGAAGAGGTGGCTGTTTTGGGACAACCCTTCAATCACGACAGAGTCTTTTCGAATACCCGGCGTGGTGTGCTTAACGGGTATGACAAGGGAATCCCGCCTTAGGTTCCAGTAGATAACGGTGTTCTGAATCCTGGGATCCGCATTGTAATACCAGGTTAACTTAACGCTGTTGATCCCCTGAAAACCTTTCAGGGAGTCTATCTTACCTAAATAGACCTGCTCTTCCATCTCCTCGAACTCTCTCTGTATCTCATTCATGTCGCCACAAGAGAACAGAAAGAACGAGAGAGATACCGCTAAGAAAAGAGTTATATTTTTCATTTTTTGCTCCATTTTAGATGTCATTCTCATTACCATTAAAAACCGCCTACATTCATTCTATCCTATCGTCACCAAAGAAGCTGATCTCACCAATACTGTAAAAGTTATTGGGAGGGGGGCTCCCATCCGTGTTTTCGCGCACGAAGATACGTATGTATCGCACGGGATCCGCCTCGATAGGAATATCCAGCATATGGCCATCGATGCCTCTTTGCCTGATATCGCTTGACGAAGCACCCAATTTATCGAGTCGCTCGATATTATGAAGGCCTAAGTAGGTCCAGTCGTCTTTGAAGGTATATTCCGGCACCACCTTGCCCGGGGGGGCGGAAACGTCGTCCAGCCAATAATCCCTATTGGCCAGGGTTGCCGGGTCAATTTTATCGATGCCCCACATCTCGAAAGACATGATATTGGCATTTCTATAGACCGTCCACCACTGATCAATCTGCAACCTTGGCCAAACGATCATCCTACTCAGCTTCGCCACCTTTCTAAGGTCGAACGTGAACGAGAGGCCAGGCTCTCCCGACTGCACCATGTAGCCGTTATTGACAAATCCCACGATCCCGTCCCACATGTTTTCGATAGGGAATCGTGTGCTGTAGAGCGAGATGTTATCGTAGGGGATATGGAGCCTGTAATCCAAGAATGGTTTCTCGATCTCCTTTTCAAAATAGGGCGTAGTGGTGTAACGCACCGTATCGGAGATATTGCCCCACTTATCTTCAAAAGAGATGGCGAAAGTGGTCAGGACATCGGGGAACCCCCTGAAGTAGTGTCTCTCCTCGGGAATGGTGGTAAAATAGACTTCAGACGTTTCCAGCTCACCATCCACTTCGGTCATTAACCGAACGCCAAACTCGGTCTGGGATATATTTATCCACGTGGCTAAAATTCCACCGAACGCCGTCATGATGTCCAGGGATTCGTAGGCTACCTGTATGGGCGGTGTAAGTGGATTGAAGTTGATTTTAAGGGGCTCTGATTTCTGCTCCTTTTTATTCACTTTGTAGATGGTGGCTTCCACGTTTTCGGTGGTGTTGAACCCCTCCAAGACGATCTCGTTCTTGTAGATGGATGACTTCTCCGTAAAGGGTTTCCCACCCCGCTCATATTCCGCCAGGATATAGAGCAGCTCTTGATCGTTAGGAAGCACGTACTCGATGGAGACGCCACCAGGAATGGGCGTTAACGTGTACTGCTCGAGCGCGTTCGATTGCCATGGCTCTATGACCTCTTCGGTTTTACAGGCCGGCAGGAGCAGTAAGGGCAGTATAAGCAACAATAAATATCTAATTTTCATATACATAACATAAACAATTTAATTGGATTAGCATAAACAGATCACCATCCGTACGATTGCACGAGATTGTCGTTAATCCTCAGGTCATATATACTGATGGGCCATAGGTACTCTTGCGGTGGGAACTCCCTCTGTCGTTCTTCAATGAAGGTCAGCTTATAGTAAGTCTCCGGCGTTGTTCCATCGGTATTCCATGTATATCGAGGCCTGGTCCACAGATCCTCTGCCAGTTGCCAGCGGCGGATGTCAAAAAACCTCCTTCCCTCGAAAGCCAACTCAATCAAGCGCTCTTGTCGAATAATGTCACGCATTCCCTCCTTACTCTTGGGGGCATTAGGGAATCGAGAATGGTTTTCCCAAGACTCTACCACCCCTTTCAAATCGGTCATACTCCTCACCTGGTCAATCCAATAGTATACCTCATCATCGGGAGCGTTTTTAATCTCGTTCAACGCTTCGCTGTAGAGCAGGTAGAGGTCGGCCAACCTCAATAGGGGGAACCTGTAATCGTATCCCCTGTAGTCCAACTGTTTCCCTTGACTACATGTTGTTTCGAAAGCCACCAGTTTCTTTACAACGTAAGCCGGTGCCCCGCTCACGTTTGGGCCACCCCTTCTGTGCTGCAGATGTGGGCTAAAAGTGGCCCCATTGTTTTCCGTTGATGTACCGATCTCCACGTAGCTCCCATCAAAACCCAAGTTGCCGTAAAAACGGGGTTCGCGGTTGAAGTTCATATTCACGGTGGTGTAGCCGGTAGCTATATAAAATTGATGGTTATCATCCACGGTCGCGGTATGCAGCTTGTAGCGATTGGAATAGTCCCAGCTCTTATCCTCATCGATGGGTACACCATTGTTGGTGTAGAACAGTTCCCCCATAGTGAGCGAAGCCCATAAAAAGCCTACCGTCCTGTCTTTATCCTGGGGATACATAACCGGGAAGACGCCCCGTTGAAAGTCACCCAAAAGGTTGTAAAAAGCACTGGTCCCCCCCTTGCCCGGGGCAAAGCGATCCATCGATGACCATATCACACCTTTGTTCCACCGTTCAGTTACCGCTTTCCGTGGTGTCATGGTATTCACCAGGCTATCGTTCATGTTGAAAGTTTGCGGGGCCGTGTTTTTATTGAACCGATACAGCTCGTAGCCTGCCAGGTGACAGGTGTCGATGGCGTTTTTTATCGCCTCCGCCGCCCTTTCCCATTTTGCCGCGTCGTAATTGGCTGGCATCAACTTCACCCCACGTGAGTCAACCCAATCCCCGTAATAGGGGTTCCCGTTAAAGAGCGGGCTGGCAGCCAGCGTCAACACTTTAGCCTTGATTCCCATAGCAATCGGCTTCGTGATCCTTCCATCCTCTTCCACCGGGTTGGCCACGTTCATAGGCAAATAAGGGATGGCCTCATCCAACAACTGCACGATATAATCCACGCCCTCATCAAAAGGCTCCCTGAAAACTTTCACCTCTTCGGGATCAGCAGAGAGGGGTATGTTCTCCTTGATAAGCGGTATGGGACCGTATAGCCTTAACAGGAAGAAATGGTAATAGGCCTTTAAAAACTTAACCTCTGCAATCCACTGTTGCCTCTCCTCTTCAATAATATCTCGCGGGACATGCGCGTTTTCTAAAAAAATATTGCAATGCCTTATGGCGGCGAACATCGACCGGGTACCTGCCCAGTAATTCATGATTGGCGAGTTGGTGTTCTGTTCCCCTCTTGCTAAACGACCGCCCTGCAGATTATTCAAGCGCCCGTCTATCGCGAAAATCTCATCCCTGCAACCCAGGAAAGAGGGGTAGTCATAGGGATTGGTGATATCCGGCAAATAGGAGTAACAGGAGAACAAAAACCGCTCGGTGACAGCTCTGTTTGAAAATGCGTCATCTAATGACGGGGTATTATCCGGAACAACATCCAGGTAGTCGGAACAGCCAATCATTACCACCAGCGCTGTCAAGAAGAAAAAGCGATGTACTAGTTTTTTAAAATATATCATAGCTTGCAACTGTTTTAAATATTAACGTTAATCCCCAAGTTTAATATCCGCTGTACGGGATAGCCAAGGCCATTGCCCGCCATTTCCGGATCCCACAACTTGAACTTGGACCAGACGAACAGGTTATTTCCGCTCACGTAAAGCCGCATCGACTGCAAGTGAACTTTACTGGTTAACTTACCGGGGAGGGTGTAACCAATCTCCAGGGACTTAAGCCTTACGAAATCCCCGTTTCGCAGCCAATGGGTACTCCGCTGAACATTATTTGAAATGCTGCTGGCTGACAACCTGGGCCAGAAAGCATGTAAATCGCGGTTGCTCTCAGACCAGTGGTCATCGGCGATAATCTGCATCAATGCCCTTTGCCCGTTGTTGATAAACGGTGTGATGTGGCTTGGACTAATGAAAAAGGAGGAACGAGCCGATCCCTGGAAAAAGCAGGAGAAGTCAAAGTTATGGATTCCAACAGTAACCCCTGACCCCCAGATAATCTCGGGAACTGTTGGGAAACCGATGGGTACCATATCATCGGTATTGATGACCCCATCGTTATTGATGTCCTTGTACTTGATATCCCCGGCACCATACGTGCCAAACTGCCTGGGCGCGTTATTGGCCTCTTCATCATCAATGAAAAACCTTTCGGCAATATACCCCCATTCTTGCGACAACTTTTGTCCAATCTTCGATTTCCACGGGGTGTCGGCATAATTGGGCTCTTCAAACTGCCTGTACTTGCTTGTCGCGTAGGTGAAGTTGGTGTTGGCCATAATCCAAATATCGTTGGTAAAGTTCTTTTGATATTTTAGCTCTGCCTCGACACCGTGCCCTTTCGCAACTCCCACGTTTGCCTGCGGGATGGTTACCAGTCCCATGGTGGAGGGGATGTCGGATCGGGTTTGCAGGATATTCTCCCTCACCTCTTCAAAGTAATCAGCCAGCAGGTGCAACTCGTCAAAAAGGGAGAGCTCAATTCCCAGGTTAAGCTTGTTGGCCACCTCCCAGGTAATCAGATCATTCGCGTACCGCGTGATTGAAATGCCAGGTCTATAGTACTGCATTTCCGTACCAAAAGTATAGCCATACCCCTCCATGTTGATTTGCGAGAGATAGAAAAATCTGTCGCTCAGATAGCCTATCTGGTCGTTCCCTACCTTTCCGTAGGTGCCTTTGAGCTTCAGGGTGGTGATCACCTTGTTTAGGTTCGACATGAACTCCTCGTTGCTCACCATCCAGCCACCACCGACGGATGGGAAAAAGCCCCATCGGTTGTTTTTAGAAAAACGCTCGGAACCGTTATAGCCAAAGTTGAACTCCGCGAAGTAGCGAGAGTCGTAACCGTAAGCCAACCTTCCGGCCGTCGAGATATTGCGTTTCGCCAGAGACTCCTGTATGGTGGTAACCGAGGTGTCGATCTCCTCCCTGAAAGAGCCCACCAGAAGGGCGTTAATATCGTGCACATCTGATAAGAGTTTATTATACCCTAACCTTAGCTCCCCGTATTGAGAGTAAGCGATATACTTCGACCCAAAATCGTAGGAGAGATACTCCGTACCCTTGTCGGGGTTCAACGCCTGCAGTAAGTACGATTTGTCGGATGTGGTAGCCGGCGTATAATAGAATGGCTTATACGACCGTTGCAGGTCGTAGTAGGAGTTTCGCTTCACGTTGTAGATGCCCCTGGCATACAATCCCTCCAGTGCATCTTGAAATTTATGCTCTATATCCAGTTGGATGAGCATCAACGAAGAGCTCGATTCCTTGTAACCGCTAATGATTTGGGCCAACGGGTTGGTATAGGCATCCGCGGCTTCATATGCACCGAAAAGGATATGGTTGGAGAACTGATGCACCTCATCTTTGGGATAGTAGGGCAGGAAACGGACGGGTGTGGCATTCCTGGCCATCGAAAACACTTGCGCTCCTCCCTGTTTAGGACCTTGGGTATTGTCAAAACTACCATAGGTTCTAATAATCGCCTGGGTTCTGGGATTAAATTTAACCGTCACGTTCGAGCGAAGTTGGAATCGATTGATATCAATATTGTTATTAAACTTGTTCTCTTCACTCTCTTTGATGATACCGGTATCGTGCAAGAAGTTGGCCGACAGGTAATATTGAACGGCCTTTCCACCACCGGTAATATTGGCGTGCAGCCGTTGATTAAAGGTGTAGTCTTTTATCAGGTAATCATACCAGTTGACCGATGGGTACATAACCGGGTTGGTTCCCGCCTCCGTGTTGTAGATTTTGGAAGAGGAGTAGGGTAAATCCACCAAGGGGTTTCGGGTCCTGACCGCCTCGTTGTGGAGCCTCATGTAGGTGATGGGGTCAGCAATTTGCACCAGGCTGGTATTGCTCGACGAGGAGAGTTCACCCCTGATGTTCACCGTCACCCTATCGGTCATACCCTCCTTGGTGGTGACCAGTATGACGCCGTTTGCCCCTCTTGCGCCATAGAGTGCCGAGGCGTTGGCATCTTTTAACACCGAAAAGGAGGCGATGTCATCCACGTTAAGGTTGGCAAGTTCGTTGGCCGACATCTCGATACCGTCAACCAGGATTAACGGGTCCTTTTTACCGCCCGCGCTAAACGAGGTGATACCGCGAATAAAGAACTCGGCGTTGTCTAAACCGGGTTCTCCCGACCGCTGGTAAGAGATAATTCCCGCCATCTTACCGGCAAAAGCGGTGGTCAGGTTGCTGGAAGGTACCCTCAGCTCATCAGGGGTAATCGCGGTAATGGCACCCACCACGCTCTCCTTTTTTTGTCGACCGAAAGCAACCACCTGCACTTCCTCCAGGGCAATCACGTCCTCTTTCAGGGTTATGGTTACACGATCTAGCATCTCCGCTTTTTCCTCGTGGGGCAGATGACCCAAGTAGGTGAAAACCAAGACCTCCTCCGGTTCACAGGTTATCTTGTAAAACCCGTCCACATCGGTTACGGTACCAACCCCCTTTTTCTCCTTCACCGTTATGGTTACTCCCGGCAAGGGGAATCCGTCTTTATCTACCACCCGTCCCGTTATCTGTTTTTTCTGTTGTTCAATTTTTCCCCCGGTAACCTCTAACGTTTTTTTAGGTGTCGTTTTTTTGAACAGTGAGATCTGTTTTTCAACCACGCTATAATCTATTTCTGTTTGTTGCAAGAGTATCTCCAAAATATTGGAAATAGATGCATCCTTAACCTGAATATCGGTCTTCTTGTTGAGTTCCGACAAGGCATCGTCAGGAATGAGGAATACGTAGTCGCTTTTTTCCTCAATGATCGAAATCACTTTGATAATCGATTCGTTCTTTACCTTAAGGGACAATTTTTTTTGCTGTGGATAAACACTTCCTGCTGTTACGCTTAGAACACAGAAAAAAAGCAGAAATAGATTCAACTTCATGATTCTTGAAATTCGGTTGCATTTTTTACATGCAAGGTGTTTAGATTTAATAATATATTTCATACTTTTGCAAAGAATTTAGTTTACATGATTATGAGATGATTAGTAAATTATTTTCGTTTATCGGGCAATGTGGCAGCATTGCCCGACTTACTTAATATCCTTTCCCCGTTTTTTCATTCCATAGGCTTTTTATTTTTTTCTGATACGTATAATATTGTTTTCTCTCTGATAGACCGTAGAAGAGAACCTCGAAACGGATGTCATTACACTATCCAGGCTTTCCGATAAAAACAGTTTGCCGGAATAGGTTAGACCACCCAACTCAACATTGGAGGTCTTTTCGAATTGTACATTATAATATCGCCCTATTTGCTTTAAAATGTCAGATAGCGGCGTCTTTTTTAACACCAATATGCCATTTTTCCAGCTGATAAATTCAGATACATCCACGGTTTCCCGTGAGATGTCCCTGCCCGCTACATCTATTTTTTCATTGGGAGATAACTCGATTGTCTGATGAAAGTCCGTTTCAATTTCCACTTTTCCTTCGACCAGCACCACCGTTCTTTTGGTGTCATCTTGGTATGCCTTGATATTGAAAGAGGTGCCATGTACACTTATATGTATGTCTTGAGCATGAACAATGAACGGGCTTTCGGGATCGTGAGCTACATCGATAAATATTTCTCCATCCACGTGAACTTCCCGTTTCGTTTTAGGAAACTCGGAAGGGAAAACAAATCGTGTTCCTGAATTTAGCCACACCTCTGTTCCATCGGAAAGTGTCACGTTGCTCCTTTTCCCGTAAGGTACAACCAACGTGTTCAACTCCTTTTTTGATAACGATACGGTTTTTTTTGAATTTGTACTGTCGGTTATTACCGCTTTGCCATCTTTGCTTAGCCCGATATGCGATTGGGGCAATACAGTTGTTTTTTCCCCGGACGAAATAAGGTGTATCTCTTCTTCAGGAAGTGTCCTTCCTACAACGAGTGCTTTTTCCCAGCTAGCTTGTTGTTTGGCATCTCTTTTTTCATGGAGGAAAAATACAATAGAGAGAATTACTGCAAAAAAGATGGCAACGGCGCTCCCTATCCATACGGATAAACGGCGTTTCCTGTACCGCTTCACTTCATACAATACAGTATGGTATATCTCTTCCTTCTCTTTTCCTGACAAGACAAATCGGTTGATGTTAATGGTGTCAAATTGAGCGATGGATTTTTTGAGCCCCTTTTCCATCTCCGGGTATTGACTTAGGAAATTGTTCCAGTAATCATTCGATTCTTCCGTGCGAAAGAGTCTCCACCTGATGAAATCTTCATTTAGAAGAAAATCATCATCCCCGGGGAAAGTATGTTTTTTCTTGTCAGTCACGATTTTTTAAAATAATGGTCCCTACTTAGTAATGATCCTTTATTTTATGAAACGTGGACATAAAATGATGAAAAAATAAAAAATTTAACATTTAAAGGGGTGTCGTGACGGATACCGCTTTCATCGTTACTGATTCATGAAATCGGTTATATGCTTTTCGATCTATTTAGACTTGGATAATCGCGGCTCATAGATTTTTCGGAGCGGAGAGATCACGAGAAGAGAGATAGTAATAAAAAGGTTAAGGCCAATTCTTCGGGGAGATTATTTTCGGAGGAAAAATCTCGCAGTTTTTTTATGATTCGGTGCAATTGTTTCCTGGCAGAATCTTCCTGGATACCAAGTATTTCTGCAATTTCCCTGTGTTGCAATCCAATCATGTATTTCAGGTACACCACTTCCTTTTGATTGTCCGATAAGCTGTTAAGCATCCGTTCTATTTTGTTTTTGACGAGCTCTTTTTTTTCACTATCGATGAGGTCATCTAAAATGGTAACCTGAATACTAAATGTATCGGCATACTGCTCGATGGATTCTTTCTCTTTATGTAGGCCCTTGATATATAAAAGTCTGTTTTTGAACATTCTGAAAATGTAAGCAGTGATGTTTTGCACTTCTTGCAGGCGTTCCCGAGAAACATAGAGTTTGTAAAAGGTGTCTTGTATGGCATCCTTGCAGTTCTCTTTTTGAAAACCCATACTGATTCCATAAGAGAAAAGATCATCCACAAGGCGGTTGTAGATGACCGAAAAACATCTTTCATCACCTTTCTCTTTAAATCTTTTCCAATATAAATCAAGAGAATCCAATTTAATGCTTATTGTGCAACGAAAGAACAAATTAACATCATTTTCTTTTTGCAAGCAAATTTCTCACACGAAATTCGGTCATCTGCCATCTCTTGGTCTAATTGCCAGGGGTAGTCTCCCATGTTTGTTTTCATTGCGCTTTACTTTTCCCCTTTTTTTTCGCATCTTTGCAAACAAAAGCAACTCAACACGGGAAAGTTAACCGACAATTGCCATATGGTCCGTTAACTATAACATTGCTGTTGGTGAAAGTACGATCGATCTACGAAAGACTCTATTGTTCGAAACTGTATATACACATCTATTAGCAATCAATCATTGACAATATTTTTTTGCTATGAAACATAATCTCTCTTTCTTCTTCTTCTTCTTATTATTATGCTTGCTATTCCCCATGCCGCTATTATTTAATGCTTGTGGCAACAAGTCAACCGGGGTTGACGTGCGAAAGATGGAGTTGGCATTGAAGGACACGCTGTACAACCTCCCGGTAGAACCGGAAATAGGGAGGCAGCGGCTGCAAACACTTCTGAAAGAGTTTCCTGACCTCGACAGTTGGGAAAAACGCAAAGAGTGTTTGCGCGAAGGTCTATTAACCGCTATGGAATTGAACCCGCTACCGGCAAAACTACCCATAAAGCCTTTATACACGGGTCATATTTCCTTCGAACATTACACGGTCGACAACGTGGCTTTCGAATGTGTTCCGGGGTTATGGGTGATTGGTAACCTGTACAAACCAGTGGGCGAAGCTGTTTCGTACCCCGCCATGCTTATGCCACACGGTCATGGTAAACGGGAACCTTTGGAAGAAGCTCCCCGTTTCCTGGAAAAATCACAATACCTGGCCGCCGCGCTCGCGCAAATAGGGGTGATAGTTTTCGCTTACGATATGTTCGGGTTCGCGGAGTCGGCGTATCATGCCGGAACCCAGGTGCATAATTCATCCCTGGCCGTGAGCATTCAGACATGGAGCAGCATACGGGCCGTTGACTTTCTCTTATACTTAGAGGATGTTGATCCGGAACGTATAGCCATATCCGGTAGATCGGGCGGCGGTACACAGAGTTTCCTTGCTGCCGCGGTTGATGAGCGTATATCGATATCGGCCCCTATAGACCAGGTGTCTTGCTTTTTCCCCGGTGGTTGCACGTGTGAAAGCGGCCGTCCCATACACTCACAATGCGGCACGTTAAGTAATAACGTCGAAATCGCTGCAATGGCGGCACCTCGGCCACAACTGCTCATTTCAGAGGGGAAGGATTGGACGCGAACCGTACCCGAAGTGGAATTCCCTTACCTTCAAACGATTTATGGGTACTACGGGAAAGCGGATTTGGTTGAGAATGCACATTTTGCCGACGAGAAACATGAAAACACTTACAACAAACGAAGTGCAATAATAAGGTACTTTGCCAGACAATGGGATTTAAACCTTGAATTGATTACCGATGAAAATGGGGAGTTTGACGAAACACGGTTCACTTTTTTAACTGTTGAACAATTGGCTGTATTTCCCGATAAACAACTTCCGGAAGGAGCTTTACACTCCATGGAAGAAATTTATGAAGCACTTTGTGTGAAACGGTGAGCATGTAATTCGCTAATGACAGCGCTGTTTACAATCTCTCGATTAATGACGTGAGATTAAATCAATAATATACTACAGGGTGCGGGAGAATGCACCGTGGTAAGGGAGGTAGGGGGAACTGTTGCCCCCTACCTGTTTGATGGTTAATTGCTTAATTTTCACATGTCGTTCACTGTTTCAATTTATTGCCTTTTATGTCGTCACTCGGCAAAGCTTGAGCGAGCTCAGCTCTGCTCTCGTTCCTAATAAAATTGAGCTTTCAGAGCGATGACCTCGTAAACTTTCGTGGGAACACATCCTGCGAAGATTGCGTTAAAAAGAAAAGTTGTTTGAGGCGAAGCTAAGTTGTTTTTCTTTTAGCAATCAAGCAGTAGATGGGTCACGAAATTTACGTCAGTCGAGCCTGAAAGCTATTAAACAGTTACATACGAGAGTTAAGTTAATTATGCGCCTTTTGGCAACGTTGAATGTGAAATTATCTCCCTAAGCAACCTATTTGAAACAGGCGTCTATTTTCGATACGTTGTCGATAGGGATAATGGAAAAGCTATACCACACATCCGTGTTTTTGGGCACGATCAAATAGGGCTCTTCGGGCAGGCGTCCCCAGCTGTTGTTGCCCCCTACGCCTTGCATCTTGTAATCGATGAACAGGTCCACCTTGTCCGAAGCTTTGTAGGCATTCACGTGTTTCTTTTCCGGGGCTGTACCTCGCGGGGCATCGTTATGCCAATCGGGCCCGTTGCTGATTGTTTCCAGCAGGTAGTTTGAAACGTTAAACTCAAACGTGTCGTCGGCCGCGAACAGAACCCCTTTGCCTTTACGGTCGGTAATGGCAAGCCAGCTGGCATCAACGTGGTGCGCGTTTTCTTGTGCGAGGACGTACTTGTCCACCATATCGATGATGGGTGACCTGTACCTGTCGATAAAGGCGGCCGTCTTACGGTCGCAATAGTTCCCAAACGGGCCTCTGCCGTAATACTCGGCGTTCACGAAATTCCCGGGCATTTGCGCGCGCATACCCACCCGGAAAATCAAAGGTAATTCGCTGTTTTTTGTCGCGTCGAAATGGTTCTCAACCTTTATCCGGCCATCATTATAGATGGTATAGCTAATGTTCCAGGTGGCGTTTACCTCAGGATAGAGGTATTGGCAGCTAATCACCGTCTCTTCCCCACTGGCAATTTTTAGATTTTCGGCCTTCAACTCTTGATAGCTCGCGGTTTCCCACGCTTTTAACCTCATGGGAGTACGTGCACCGTAGTCATTCTCTACCGGGGCGCGCCAGAAGAACGGCCTAAACCCGAATCCCTCGCTGATATACTCCGTGCCTTTATAGCGGTATGAGGTCATGATACCCGATGTTTTGTCGAAGATGGCTGTAAAGTTTTTCCCCTTAACGGTTATGATCTTTGCGTCATCAACCAGTTGCGCGGGTTTGCTGTTGGAAAGCTTTGCTGCAGGATAATCATTGAGCACGAACTGATCTTTTGCCACGATCCACCCGGTGGGGATAAGCCGTGTTTCCTCCTTTTGCTTCGCGTAGAAGTTGACGGTCGTTTGGACACCGTTCTGAACATGTTTCGCCAGGTTGGGAATAGTGACCGTGACGGTTTCTTGCGACCCCGCCTTGATAG
>DUPB01000255.1 GCA_012838585.1 Bacteroidales bacterium | reverse complement strand
TCAGGTCGGGTATATGGCTGTTGTACTGTCGGTTGGTCTTGATAAAGGTGGTGGCATCGTAGAGTCTTGCCCCATCGATAAGTTCGCTGATGATGAGCGACGAGAGCCGTTCACCGTAACTCACGATTTTGTCGGAGGTCTTTTGCGACAGGTCGCCGATCAGGAAAACCCCTCGAAGGATGTTCTGTAGTTCATCGAACAGCTGGTAAATTCTCGGCTCTAATTCCCGCTTGATATCTGGATTCGGGACCATTTTTTCAATGATCACTTCGTGGCGGGAGATTATCTCATCGAGTATTCCCTTGTACCCCGCGTTGCCGTTCAGCGCGAAGTCGGCCGCCAAAAGGAGACGGTCCGTCACCCCGTCCAGTGCCGATACCACCACGATCACGGGCTCTTTTTGGTTCTCGATAATCTTTTTGACCCTTTGTAAACTTTCGGGACTTCCCACCGATGTCCCCCCAAACTTCATCAGTTTCATACGATTAGTTTATTTTTTATTATACTCTATACCATCTTTTACCATGGAAAGAGAAGGCAACGCGTTGAAGCGAAGGGGCCTCTCTGCTGCCCTTGGTGTAACCCATTCCCTTGAAAGGGATAGGTTGTTGTAAATAGGTGTTGATGTTGAAAAGCGCACACCGGACGGTGGCGAAAAAGCAATGAATGCTTGCGGACGTGAAAAAATTACATAACCCCCCAAGGGGTCATGGTCATTGTAGCGGTTGCGCGGAGGTGCATGAAATAGAATCCCTGCATAGCTGTCGTGTGAATTTGTTGCAAAGATAGGGCAATAATTGATAATCCGAAATAAAAATCAAAATAAATTGTCTATCTGTCGGGTAACCGGAGAAAAAGAACGTGGCATTTTATTAACGGGAAAATTTCACTATTTTTGGGAACGATATTGAAAAGTGTTCCGTCAAATAACAGCATGAAAATGCGCATGATGAACCGTAAGAAGAGAAACAAGCTATTTGCCGTGGGGGCAGCCCTTGCCGCGTTGACCCCGTTGGGCGCACAACAGAAGCCGAACGTGGTGTTTATCATTGCTGATGATTTGGGGTACGGCGATTTGAGTTGTTACGGGCAGGAGAAGTTCCAGACGCCCCATATCGATCGGTTGGCGCTGAACGGTATCCGCTTCACCCGTTCCTATTCGGGAACCACCGTAAGCGCACCGTCCAGGGCGAGCCTGATGACCGGATTGCATACCGGCCATGCGCCCATCAGGGGCAATAAGGAGATACAACCGGAGGGGCAGTCGCCGCTACCTGCCGGCACGTTCACCCTTTTCCACCTCTTTAAGAACGCGGGTTATACCACCGCCGCCTTTGGCAAGTGGGGGTTGGGGTACCCCGGTTCCTCGGGCGATCCCATGAACCAAGGGGTCGACCGCTTCTTTGGCTACAACTGCCAGCGCAAGGCACACAACTACTACCCGGCTTACTTGTGGAATAACCGTTCTCAGGTATGGTTCCCCGAAAACGACGGTGGAAAATCGGTTACCTACTCGCAGGAGATGATCCAGGAGGAGGTGTTGAAATTTATCGATCAGCAGCAGGGGAATCCATTCTTTCTCTTCGTACCGATGGTGCTCCCGCACGCCGAGCTGGTTGTCCCCGAGGATAGCCTCATCCAGCAGTTCAGGGGGCGCTTCCCCGAGATCCCTTACGTGGGGGTGGATGCGAAGACCGCCTTTGAAAGGGGTGGCTACCGCTCCCAGGAACATCCGCGTGCCACCCACGCGGCCATGGTGACACGCATCGACCTGTACGTGGGGCAGATTATCAATAAGCTCAGGGAAGCGGGTCTTCTCGAGAATACGCTAATCGTTTTCACCAGCGATAATGGGCCGCATCGTGAAGGGGGAGGCGACCCGGACTTCTTTAATAGCAACGGGATATACCGGGGGTACAAGCGTGACCTTTACGAGGGGGCGATTCGCGTTCCTACCCTTGTCTCGTGGGAGGGGAGGGTGCCATCGGGCAGGGAGAGCGACCACCCATTTGCTTTTTGGGACTACCTGGCCACGTTCGCCGAACTGACTGGCCAGCCGCTTCCGGTGGAGAGCGATGGGGTAAGTATCCTGCCCTTGTTATTGGGTGACGAGGGTCAGAAGGTGCACGACTACCTCTATTTCGAGTTTCACGAGCAGGGCGGCCGTCAAGCGTTGATTCAGGGCGACTGGAAGCTGCTTCACCTTGATGTTCGCGGGGATGGTTATTACGAGTTGTACAACCTCGCTTCCGACCCGTCGGAAAACCACAACCTCGTGAACCTCTACCCGGGAAAGGCAGAGGAGTTAAAAGAACTCATGAGGGGAGCGCGGAGCGATCACCCCGATTGGCCGTTGTTCAAACAATAAGGTCGGGAGAACTACCCGGCACCTATCTTTTCGCGGTTTTTTCATGGAATGTTGAAAAGATGTCATAAAATAGCTACATTCGCAGATATTGATGAAGGTTCATGAAAACGACTAAGAAGCTTCTCCCGTTGCTGTTTTGGTTAGTCACCGGGATCGCTGTTTTTATATGGCTGCAGCACTATCTCGAGTTTCACTTTTACTACGTGGAACAGCTGCAGTTGTTTCTATATAGCAAACCCTTTTTATCCGAGCTCCTTTTTTCATTCGGCGGGTTGTCTGAGCTGATAGCCCGTTGGCTTCTCCAATTTTTTATTCATCCCAAAGTGGGGGCATTGGTGACCACGGTATTGCTGCTCTGCGTCGCCATCCTGATGAAAGGCATTATCAAAAAAATCAACCCGAAAGTATCGCTTATTCTGCTTCCCCTCTTAACCGCCGTTTGTATAGGCTTCCTTCATCTCAACCAAAATTATTACGTAGCCGGTACCGTGGCCTATATTTTTGCCCTGGCAGGCTTCTTGCTCTATTTGCATATAGAACGACCCGTTGTGCGCGTGATTGTCTCCAGCTTACTCACGCTGCTGCTATTTTGGTGGGCGGGGCCGGTCGCTTTTTTGTTTGTCGTTACGGTTATCCTGTGGCAGTTGCTAACGGCTCGAAAAGGTGTGCTGTATGCCCTTGTACCGCTAGTGGTGTTTGCCGTCCTCACTTACGTGGGCGTTCGCCTGTCGTGGGTAGGTGACTACAAGCAGGCGCTTCTGCCCACGCTCTTCTTTCACTCTAAGATGACGCCACCGCCCATGATCTATTTTCCCTGGGCTCTGTTGTTACTATTGGTCGCCGTTTCTTACCTGCTGAGGAACCTGAAAATATCAAGGGGACTCCAATACACCGTTGTGGCTGTTCAACTACTTGTCGTTCCCGTTATCGCGTATGGGCTAATCCCCACCTATGGGCAACGCTCAACGGCCGACTATAAAAAAATGGATTACTACTTCAGGATGGAGCGATGGAACGATATTATCGAGGAGAGCAAAAAGCCGATCACCAACCTGCTGCACGCGTACTACCTGAATATCGCTTTGATGGAGATAGATCAGCTTGGCCAGCAGTTTCTCAGGTTCGATCAGAAAGGGACGGAAGGGTTGATACCCATTTTGGACAAGGGGTTCCCTTCGCTAAAGGTATCCAATGAGTTGTATTTCACCCTGGGGGATATAGCCGCTTCTCAATGGCTCGCGTTCGAGGCTAACCTCACCGTCTCAAAAACGGGGAGTCCCCGTTTTTATAAGCGGCTGGCACAAACCAACCTGATTAACGGGGAGTATCCCGTTGCCGAAAAGTACATCCGGCTGTTGGAGCAGACCCATGCCTACAAAGGGTGGGCGACGGAACAGCGGCGTTTTTTGTACAACGACCAGGCGGTGGAGGAGGATCCCCTGTTGGGTAAGAAGCGAAGGGGGCTACCCACGGAGAACTACCTGTTGATTACCAGTGATCTTGTTTACAAGGTGAACTGTTTGCTGAAAGCCGATTCGACCAACCGGTCGGCCTTCGACTACCTGGCATCGATATTCCTGTTTGATAAACGGTTGTCGCTTTTCATCGATCTGGTCGATAGTTATTGTACCACCGAGGAGTCCCTGAGGGGTTTGCCTGAAAAGTTTCAGGAGGCCATCATCGTCTTTCACGAGAGCGATCCCTCCGCGTGGGAGCGGTACAACGTAAGTCCTCAAATTGCCGAGAAGTACAGGAGTTACAAAGAGCTCTATTTGAAAAACAGAAGTGACCCGCGGGTGGAGGATATCTTGTACCGAAGCTTCGGGAACAGCTATTGGCTCTACTACATGTTTAACGAATGATAGCATCCACGGGAAACTGCCGCATGATAATATTCCAAAGATCCATGCATAGCAGCGTGAAAATTGATTATCGTATGAATAGACTTTTTCATTATACCCAACGCGTTGTTTTCTCCACGCCGTTTTTCCTCGTGGTAATCCTGTTCGTGCTGCCCTCCTGCTCCAAACCGGTGGATATCGTCGGGGTAAAAGAGAGTCCCCCGGCAATATTTCCCGATTATACCGGGGTGACCATTCCCCCGAACATTGCCCCGTTAAACTTCAAGCTGATCGAGCCTAACGGTAGAGCGCAAGCCGCCATTTTCGACTCTGACCAGGTTTCCTTTGAAGTGCGTGGTAAGAACGGGCAGTTCCATATACCGCGGTCGCGATGGACGTCATTGTTGAAGGCTTCGGCGGGTAACGGGTTCACGGTCACGGTGTGTGTGCAGGAAGAGGCAGGGTGGATGGCTTACGCCCCGTTCAGGGTCGACGTGGCCAAGGAGCCGATTGACCCCTACTTGGTGTATCGGCTCATTGAGCCGGGATATGAGACGTGGAATCAGATGGGTATCTACCAAAGGAATTTGGAGAACTTTACGCAGATCGCCCTGATAGAAAACAGAGCCGTTGGGGAGGATTGTATGAATTGCCACTCTTTCTGTATGCAGGATCCCGATCAAATGATGCTCCATATTCGCGGGGTGAACGCGGGTACCATGGTCGTTATTGACGGGAAGCTGGAGAAGCTGAACACGAAAACCGAGGAGACCCTGTCGGCCCTCGTCTACCCCTCGTGGCACCCTTCGGGCAGGTTTATCGCTTTTTCGGTCAACGCGACGAGGCAGGACTTTCACTCCGCGGATAGGAATCGGGTGGAGGTGTACGATTTGGCATCCGACGTGGTGGTGTATGATGTGGAAAAGCACGAGATATTCACCACTGCTGCCCTGTTCTCAAAGGATCGATTCGAGACAACCCCTACCTTTTCTCCCGATGGGAAGAGCCTCTACTTCTCTACAGCTGAAGCTTGTGACTTGCCGAACGAGTACGAAAGCGTCAAGTACAGCCTCTGTCGTATTGACTTTGATCCCGAGACCAAGCAGTTTGGGGAGTCCGTGGATACCCTTTTTAATGCCCGGTTAGAAAACAAGAGCGCCGCCTTTCCCAGGGTATCCCCGAATGGGAAGTGGCTGCTCTACACCAAGGGGGAGTACGGGGCCTTTTTGATTTGGCACAAAGAGGCCGATCTCTTTATTTACAACATGGAAACAGGAGAGCACTATCCACTCACGCTGGCCAATAGCGGCGATGCCGAAAGCTACCATTCGTGGAGCAGCAACAGCCGATGGATTGTCTTCAGCAGTCGTCGCATTGACGGTCTCTATACCCGTCCGTTTATCGCTTATATCAACGATGAGGGAGAGGCTGAAAAAGCGTTCGTCGTGCCGCAAAAAGAGGTGGACTTTTATGATCGGCTAATGAAGTCGTATAACGTCCCGGAGTTTGTAACCGGTAAAGTAAACGTCTCAGGGTACCATATTGCTCGTGTAGCAAAAACGAGTCCCGGGATTGATGTGACATATAAAAAGCCATGAGGTACAGCCATATTTATTGGGATGATTTACGCGTACAGCTGCAAGCGGCTACCTTTATCACGGAGGGAGGAGTGCCCGAGGTTCACTCCATCCTTGAGCTTACCGACCCAAGCCTGGATGCGGCTGCTCAATTCTTAAACATGCAGACGGCCATTCAACGTACTGCGCATGACCCTGCTTTTAAAGGAACCCGAC
>DUPB01000254.1 GCA_012838585.1 Bacteroidales bacterium | reverse complement strand
CGCACGATGCTTAGGAAAGTGATATGGAAGCAGTGGAAGACTCCCGGGAAGAGAGCGTGGGGACTTCGGAAGTTGGGGATTAACGATGACTTGGCCAAGCTAACCTCCTACTGTGGCAACCGCTACGGGTGGGTTGTCAGGCGCACCCGCGTCGTAAGAGCCATATCCAAAGATGTTCTTACACGCAGAGGCCTAGTCAGTTGTTTAGACTACTACGAGATTAGACACTCTTTGAAAGCAAATTAAACCGCCGTATGCCGAACGGCACGTACGGTGGTGTGAGAGGAAAGGAAACGAGTAGGTTAGAAAACCCTCGTTTCCCGACCTACTCGATTTATTCACTTTGAAGGACCTTCTACTATTCCTCGCCAGTCGCGGAAACATCGGCAGCCGTGTAGGTGCGTGTGCCAAGCTCTTTATCCAGTGAGTAAATACCGAAACCATTGTCGCCAATCAGTCTCAAGCTGTCGATGATGCCTTGTGCCGTCTCTTCCTCTTCCACCTGTTCGTTCACAAACCATTGAAGGAAGTTGTCCGAAGCGTAGTCCTTCTCTTCTTTCGCGATGGTAACCAGGTCGTTAATAAGCTGGGTTACTACCTTTTCGTGCTTTAATGTCTCTTCAAAAGCATGTAAAACACTTTCCCAAGACGTGTCAACTTTTTCAATAGGGGTTAACTCCACCCTGTTTCCCTTCGCATTCATGTAGTTCATGAACTTATGGGCGTGGTCCTGTTCTTCTTTAAATTGGTTTAAAAACCAGTTAGCTACACCGGGCAACCCTTCGTTGTTGAAGTGCATCGACATGGATAAATACAAGTATGCCGACCACAATTCCGCGTTAATCTGCTTGTTGATAGCAGCTTCTAATCTTTTACTTACCATAATGTTTTTCTTTTAAATCGTTCTGTTTAGCTCTTAAAACGTTTTTAGCCCTAAAATGTTTAGTGTTCAGGTTTGTTTTAGATGAGCTTCCTGATATTAAACGTCAACGTTTTTATCTTGAATTAACCCATACAAGTACTGAAGACCAATAATCTCTATCGAATTAGATGAAAAATAAACCCGAAAGGGAGAACTTTTTAAGGTGTAACGAAGTATATTTGTATTAGATTTGGGTGAATAACGATTATTTTCGTTCTTACTCGCACTTTACAAACCTTTGTTGATGGAGTTGTGATAAAGTTTATTTCCTGATAACCAGACAAAATCATGTGCCGTGTACGCGAGATTCGGGAATTAAAGTCAAGCGGGAGAAGGTTGTACCTTTTTCGCTTATTAGGCTTAGCGGCTCCGCTTTTTTTCTTGATCCATTTCACTGCTTCCGCACAAACACCTACGTTACCTATAAAATCTCGTGCTGAAGAGTACGTTTTCAAGGAGATAAAACTCCCTGGCGATGAGCCTATTCGCGATATTTTAGCCCTTGTGCAAGATAGTCGCGGATTCGTGTGGATGGCGGGTAAACATGGACTCATGCGCTATGACGGGCACGATTTTAAAATTTTCCACAACATCCCCGGTGACACTACCTCTATTATCGATACCGATTTGCTCTCGCTTTACCTGCTGAGTGACACGATTTTATGTATGGGCGGCAAACACGGAGTTTCATTAATGGATATTCGTACCGAAAAAATCACCAATCTGGCAAACGACCAAGATGGAAACCCGATTGAATGGGTTAATGATTTTTATCCGGACGAAGATGGAACTATCTGGATAGCAGGGCTGAAGGGACTTTATAGTTTGAAACCCGATTTGTTGGGCATCACCAACCATTATCTTAACACACCGCCCATTACTATTGGAGACCCTGCTTTCGCCAAAAGGGTGTACTGCATAACGGAACATAGTATGGATAATAATCGGTTGATGTTAGGAACTGAGTGCGGATTAATAAGTTTCGACAAAAAACGGGACACCATACATGAGATTTATCCAAACAGGGAAGCTACGTTTTGGCGATCTCATCCCCCTGTGTATAAATTTATACAAGACGGAAATTATTTGTGGTGTAAGTGTTGGATTTCAGGAGTGCCCCGTTTTGATATGGTCACGGAAACTTGGAGAAACTTCGCCTATCCAAAGTCAGGTGATCGTTTGGAAACTATCAAGGGTGCTTGGGCTGTAAGTGATCTTTTGTTGAAAAGCGAAGATGAAATTTGGGTGTGTGACTGGGATAGAGGGCTTTATATTTTTAACAAAAACAACGAATTTTTTTCTACTCCTAAGCAAGAACAGACCTACAATGTGCTTGATAAAGAAAAGCTGAATATATTTAAACTGAAAGATGGCGCGCTTTGGTTAAGTTGCAAAGATGGTCTTTGGCGACAAAACCTAAGGGCCAAGCAATTTGAACTCCTTGATATTCCTTTCCCTCATGGTTGGGTTTCCGCAACTTTACACGATGAGGAGACTGATGAATACTATTTTGGATTGCACTGGGAAAGTTACGGGGT
>DUPB01000253.1 GCA_012838585.1 Bacteroidales bacterium | reverse complement strand
CCGTGTAGCATATCGTACTTGCCGTTTTTATAGAGCATGCATTGGTTGTACTCGTATAGGCTCTCAAAGGTGTACTTGATACCCGCCAGGTTGGGTATCCGCCCATCGGCCGCCTTCAGGAAGGGCAACATGGGAAGGTAAACACCGTTCAGCGCGGGAATGTGGTAGAAGTAGAAGGGGAGGTGGGGTGCGCCGCACGCTATCTCCTCGCAGTATTTCACGAGCTCTTCCACGCGTCCCACTTTGGGGAAGGGCGATGCCATCGCACCGGTGCCGTACGCGCCAATCTCTTGGGCATGTTGGGCCATCAGAACGCTCTCTTTTACACAGGTGGCTCCCACGTGTACGATTACCTTGAACCCCTCGGGGGCGACCGACATCCATTTCTCGGCCAGCTTCAGTCGCTCCTCCACTGTGAGCAGGTAACCCTCGCCCGATGACCCGTTGATGAAGACGCCAATCAGGCCGTTTTTTTGCAGCATGGCCGCGTAATCCGCGATGGGGCCCAAGTCCACGTCGCCCTTTTTGTTGAACGGGGTGAACGGGGCGACGATTAACCCCTTGATTTTATCAAACTGTTTCATCTTTTTTAAAACATGGTTATTCCGGTTTTCGCCTGCCGATATACCCCTTTGTTTTTTAAGCAAGTGGTTGGCAGGTGTGAAAGCCGGGGTTAGTTAATCATTTGGTTTTCTTCCGTGGCTGTCTCTCTTTCCGGATAGGTCAGCTCGGGTTTCGGCTTCACGAAGAGCAGCATCAGTAGCACGGCAGCCAATACCACGATGGATAATTTGCTGAAGTCGGCTCCCAAGTTACCCGCGTCGGTGGAGCTTCCCAACATCCGGGTGGAGACGTAGCCCGCGAATACCCCCATCATATTCATGATGCCGTAGGAGGTAGCCCGATAACGTTGTGGGATAATCTGACAAAGAATCGGCATGTTGTTGGTGTCGAACATGCCGTAGCCAACACCAAAGAGTACCGCGGCACCTATTAACCCGAGGTAGGTGTGACCAAACCCGAGTAGCACGAGCGACGGTATGGTGAGGCTGAGCCCGATCACGCTGGTGTAAATCCTCCCTTTGATGTGCTTCTGTACCCACCGGTCGGATAGCGGTCCGCCAATCAGTACCCCGATGAACGATGCAATCGCGATAGAGATGGTTGCCATCGGCCCCGCCTTTGCCATCTCGACACCCAAGTTTTCAGCGAAGAGGGTGGGGAGCCAATTTTTCGTGGCCCACCCCGGGAAGCTGGGTGCCATAAAGTAAAAGAGTAGGATCCAGAAGGATAAGGTGCCAAGGATAACCCCCAGGGAGCTTAACACGGACTCCTTTTTAGCACCCGCCCCTTGTGGCTTGGGTTGAAGTTTAGCCGTTTTGGTACCCGCGTGTCCCTCTTTGTCGTGTAGCACGAAGATCAGCAGTATCGCGTACACGATACCGATAAGCCCGAAGCTGTGGAAGACGGTCTGCCATGAGAAGCTCGCGGCGATGGTGGCACCGAACCCACCGAGGGCTTGCCCGGTGTAGAGGCCCGACATATGGATGCCGATAGCCAGCGAGCGGGTCTTGGAGCTGTGGTAGTCGGCGATCATGGCCAACGCGGTAGGCAGGTAAAGCGCTTCACTCACCCCCATCAGCGCACGTAGCCAGTAGACCTGCTGGAAGGTTTGCGCGTAGCCAAGACCGTAAGTGACGGCCGACCAGACGAAGAGGCTACCCACGATAAGCCATTTTCGGTTTATCCTATCGGCAATCATGCCCGCGACGGGACTCATTAGCCCGTAGATGAGCAGGAAGATGCCCATCACCCGGCCAAAGTTCTCGGCAATCGCCAGTTCCGTTATGTCCAGTTGCATCGCCGACTGCAAGGTCGAGAGCATCTGCCGGTCGAGGTAGTTAAGTAGGGCCACTATCCAGAGCAACCCGACGACGATCCAGGGGTAATACTTGCTATTTTTCATACGATTAATTTATTTGACAGTTGTTTCCCTTACTACTTTTGTCTTTCCCTCCAGTTTTTTCTTTCATGTCAATCAATTCCCTTCCCTGTCTTTTAACGAACCTCTGCAAGCTCAACTCTCCATGTTTCCGGAGAGCGGACACCCGGTTTAAGCTCCCCTTGCACCACATAGAAAGTTAACCGTGGAATATTCCCACTGATAGGAGTGTACTCCGTTAATCTCTCATGGTTACCATGTTCCACCTCTTCTCGTTGCTTGCCTCGGCGCGTTGCTTCGTCCCAAACCAAGGTGGCTCCGGCACGTGCCGCGTTGGGTGTGCTATCGATGGTGCTCCATTCTCCCGTTTTCGTATCGAAAAGTCGGCATTCCGGATTGAACCGGTAATAGCTGATGGGTTGGGTCATGTAGGTCGAGGAAAACCCATCGTTCCGTTGTCTCTTCTCCTCTTCAGTCAACGCGGGGTCGTGGGCAATCGTGTGCTGCGCGGTGATGGCGTTGAGGAAGATGTCGTGGTTTACCCCTCCAAGGCAAAGGATGTACCGGTTATCGAATGCCATTGCCGTTGCCCCTCCCAGCGAGAACGGCTCGCCAGTATCGGGGTCTACCTGTTCACCCACCTTCTCCCATGTCTGCTCGTTGGGGTCGTAACGCAGCACGTCGGTGGCCATGGCCGGTTCCCGTTCGGCATCTCCCCCGAAGAAGCCTCCCAGCAGGTAGAGGTACGGTTGTCCCTCCTCTTGTATGGCGACCAGTATCGGTTGCACCCGCGGCAAGCCGGGGAATGGCGGTAGTTTCGTCCAGCTTGTATCACCGCGCCGGGCATGCTGGTCAGCCGTGGGGTTGATCCCATTATGTTTTACCCAAGCAGAATCACTGGCTACGTTGATGCTGTACAGCGTGTTTGACGGCGTGCCGTTCACGTTTCCGCCCGCCACGTAGACCGTTGAACCTATCGCGCAGCCGGCAAAGTTGTCCATGGGCATAGGGAGTGGGGCAAAGGGGGTCAATTCGACCGTGGCGGTTGTCCCCATTGTTTCGTTCAACTCCATTACGGTATTCGCTTTCACCGCGTTGTTTGCAT
>DUPB01000252.1 GCA_012838585.1 Bacteroidales bacterium | reverse complement strand
GTCCAACAACATGGACGATTACTGACTGTTTTAAAAACGCCAATGTAAGCAACTACGGCGATATCCCAAACCATTGGAAGGGACTATAACGCCCTCCCTCGATCAACAGATCCCTCTCGTCCCGGTGGCGAGAGGGATTTTTTTGTGCGCTACGCGTACCATACCTCTAAAGGGTGCAAATCCCGAACGTCTCTGCCAATAGGAAACCTTAGTCAATGTCAAAAGACAGGAAAATAAAGGTTCATTTTTCAGTTCGTGTATCAAATCGGGGGCTTCATGTAGCCGTAAGGCACGTTCATAAAGCACCTGTTAAAATAGTTGCACACCCTTTGGTTACTTCCTAAAATTGTAGCCGATAACATGGGTTTTGAACGTTCGGAACCGAGATTTTCGAAAGAGATATATCAAATAAACCAGTTTCGACACAACAACTTACACCAAAAATGAAACCACAACAGTTTAATCAACCAGTTGAACGGCAAGAAGCCGCGGTTGAGCCCTACGTGGCTCCCGCCATTGAAGTCATCGATATCGAGTTGCAACAGAATATCCTCGAAGGATCAGGATTTACTTTACCTTCTGATCCGGATGACGGGGGCGATTTATAACGAACAACTATGAAAAAAATTAACGTTATTATCACGATTGTAAGCCTGTTGACAATCCTCTCTACCGGCTGCAAAGAGGACACTTTATTGCCTGAAAGTGTCATGAAAAAGGGAGTGCTCTCGCTCAGCGTTACGAAACCTTCCCATGACGAGGCTTCGGTCACGCGCATCAGCGTTTCAGAATCTCCCCAAAACAGCAGGCAATTGCAATACAAGTGGGTTACAGGCGAAACCGTTCACCTCTGTTTCGTTCAAGGCAACACGAAAGCAATAGCTTCCGCTACCGTGCAAAGTGTATCGACAGATGGGCGTACAGCCACGTTCTCCCCGGTAACGATACCCCAGGAGATCAACGACGGCGATTTCACGGTTATCGGCTCCAATGATCTACAAGAATCAGGTGGAGGTATGGATGTCAATAATCCCACCCATATTCACCTGCCCCTTTCCGATTGGTACTGGACTTCGTTGGAATCGATCAGCGACAATGGCATGCGCTTTTACTTTACATCGCAAGTCACCGGTTATCAAAGAGGGGGTGCCGTTAACGTGATCTCTCAATTCAAACCCTTGGGTTACTTCTTGTGCATCAAAATCAAAAATATCTCCGATAATCCAATTCATATTAACGAGTTGTCATTAAAAAGCACGGATGGAACCCTATGGGTGGGAAACTCCGGAGAAAATGTTGAGAACCATCCCGCGGTATTCGATGCCCTAGCGGAAGAGTACCTGAACAAAGACGCGTCGGATACCCGCCGATTTAATGTAAACAAAGATTTGTCGGCAAACGAGATAGCGCAAATCGATGCCTGGTCCATCCCGCTGGATAATGAAGCCGATGTGAAGCTCAGCATGGAGTACGGTGAGGCGAATACACTGGTTACCACCACTGCTACCAAGCACATCCCCATACTGCAGGTCAACAAACGGTACTTCCTTTACGGCTTATGGGAGGACGGAAACAAACTCTCGTTCACGGATAGAGATTTCACACCCCAGACGGACAACTATAAAGTTACCTTCACCACCAATAAATCGGTAGGAGAAGAGTTAGGAATAGGCGTAGATGCCGCGGAAGCCTACCGTGCCGCTGTTTGGATTGACCTCAACAACAACGGTGTGAAAGACCAGGGAGAAGCCATTACCAACTTCGGCCTCGATAGCTGGGAATTAGGATATTACGCCATACAAAACCAGACCATAACCATTTACGGAAAACTTACTAAGTTAAGTCTAAACGCGTGCGGGTTGACATCACTCAACGTATCGGAAGAACCGTTCCTTACCCGGCTTCTTTGTGGCAGTAATTCATTAAGTGCATTGGATATTTCCAATAATAAAGAATTGTCATTGTTATATTGTGCTTTTAACAAATTGAGCGCGCTCGACCTCTCATGGCAGACAAAGCTTGTATCGCTCTCCTGCGCGAGCAACCTGTTTACGCAACTGGATGTGACGAATTGTGCCCTCCTTACTTATCTCCAATGTGAAAACAACCGGTTGACCGGGCTTGATGTTTCTCAGAATCCTGAGTTGTACAGGTTGTGGACAAACAATAACAAACTCACCGGGTTAAGTGTTGCGGCTAATACAAAGTTGGCTGAATTGCGTTGTTCAGAGAATACCCTTACAGCATTGGACGTTACCAACAATCCGGAATTAAAGGAGTTCTATTGTGACAAGAATCAATTGACGGCGATGAATCTTGCAAGCAATCTGAAATTAAAAGATTTTAGATGCCAAAATAACCTGCTGACGGGATTGGATCTCTCTAATAATACGTTATTGAAAGAGCTCCGATGTTCAAACAACGAACTTACATCGTTGGATTTATCCAACAAGGCGGAATTGGCTTACCTGTGTTGCGACAACAACGACCTCACTTCCCTGGATCTCTCGGACAGCCCGAAATTAACCGCGCTATACTGCCACAACAACAAGCTTGTCGAGTTAGACCTAACGGTAAATACCCTGTTGACCCGGGTGGATTGTTACAGCAATAAAATAAGCGGTACCGCGATGACGACGTTAATGAATTCATTGCCCGATCTGACCGGTAAAACGGCAGGAAAGCTAATACTAATCGACAACAAAAGGTTGCCTTACAGCTATCATGCTGATGGAAATAACGCAACCGTAAGCGACGTTAATATTGCAACCGGGAAAAATTGGTTGGTATATGACAATAACATGGGTTGGCTAATACCATTCCCCGGCTATTGATAACGAGCGAAATTCTGTTCCGTTGCACCGCCACCAATGCCCCCACCAGACTGGTAGAGATAGTGCAGGGGAAGTAACAGGCAAGTTGAAAAGTGCAGGAGTTATCGGGCACGATGAATATAACAGAATCAATTTTCTCGTAAAAAAACAAAAAAAACATCCCTTCTTGAACAAGGTTTTAAACTATTCCACCCAAAAGCCGTCTGATGAAATAGTTCATTGAAATTAGACTATTTCTCGCCATGGCAGAGTACAAGTAAACTTGCCCTCTGCTCATTTGGCTTAACGAAATAGTTCACTGAAGTTAGACTATTTCTCGCCATGGCAGAGTACAAGTAAACTTGCCCTCCGCTCATTTGGCTTAACGAAATAGTTCACTGAAGTTAGACTATTTCTCGCCATGGCAGAGTACAAGTAAACTTGTCCTCTGCTCATTTGGCTTAACGAAATAGTTCGAATAAACTACTAAAATGTTAAATGAAAAAATCAAGCAGAATGAAAAAGAATGTTTTAACAGCAACGTTGATGGCACTCCTGCTATCGTTTGTTTTTGTCTCGTGCGACAAGGAGGATGATGACCTTCAGCTTGTTACCAAGAAGCCGGTAGATATACAGTTTGTCGCTAAAGGCGGTGATAAATCCACAAGATCAACCGTGGGAACCATTTTTTCCTGGTTCAGCACCTACAACATCCAGGTAACCGATTTTATCCTGAACATTGGAGATATCGAGCTGGAATTTGACGATGATTACGATTACCATAAGAATGGCAAATTCGATGACGACTACAACCCGTTCTTAACCTTTAACGGGACGTACGATGGTGACGATGAGTTGAAATTGAAGGGACCGTTCGAGATTACATTGATTTCCAATGGTAAGCTCAACACCAACATGGTTATCAAAGGGATACAACTTCCCATGGCTGCCTACTCCGGGATAGAGTTCAAGATGAAAAAGTCAAAGGATAAGACATCCGTGATGTACGGTAAGAGCATCTTGATTAAAGGTACCATCGGTGACACGCCGTTCGAGTTCGCTTCCGACAAGTCGTTCGATTTCGAGATCGATTACCCGGATAACAAACCGTTCGTGGTAGGGGAAAATCAGGACCTGGTGGTTTCCTTCGATTTGGATAAGCTTTTTGCCAACAAAATCATGTTTGCCACCTTCGCGCTGGATAAGGTTATCGAAATAGACGGTAAAACCGGATTCTACTTCTACTACTTCGATGACGACGATGACAAGTACGAGTGGTTCGAAAAAACCCACAAATGGCACTACGAGTTTGCCAAGAAGTTCTGGGACTGGCTGGATGACATTCTAGACGACGACTGGGAGGACGATGATGATGACTAAAATGATTAATGGATTCTAATTGATTGTGTGAATTGTTTTAGGTTAAAGGGGGCGTTGCAGGTGCAACTCCCCCTTTTTTCCGTCACTAAATCAAGATCATCCCTTTGCTTTTCGCCTCCTCCCGCATCTCGTGCGGCCATAGGCTGGCTTGAATCTCGCCGATATGCGCTTTACGCAGGTAGTGCATGCATAGACGCGACTGACCTATACCCCCTCCGATGGAAAGCGGGAGCTCGTTGTTCATCAGCCGTTTGTGGAAGTACAACGATAGGCGGTCAAGTTCTCCCCTTAGCCTCAGTTGCCGCTCCAGGGTTTCGGGATTCACCCGGATGCCCATGGAGCTAATCTCCACGGCTTGCTTCAATACCGGGTTCCATATCAACAGGTCGCCGTTCAAACCCAGGAAACCATCGCTGTTGGGCGTGCTCCAGTCGTCGTAGTCCGGCGCCCGTCCGTCGTGCGGCTGCCCGTTCGACAACGGTGCCCCGATCCCCATCACGAATACCGCGCCATACGCCTCGGTGATGGCATCTTCCCGACCTTTTGGATCCCTGTCCGGGTACTTTTGCAGCAATTCCTCGGCATGGATAAAGGTGATATCGTAGGGCAACTCGGGCTGGATAACCGAGAAGAGCTCGTAGACCAGGTACTCCGTCCGCAGCATCGCGGCGTAGATACGGCGCACCGTTTGCTTCAGAAACTCGATGTTGCGATCACTGTCATCGATCACCATCTCCCAATCCCACTGGTCCACGTAGAGCGAATGGAGGTTGTCCAGCTCTTCATCGGCACGGATCGCGTTCATATCGGTGTAGATACCGAAACCCCGCTTGATCTGGTAATCGGCCAGCGTGAGCCGTTTCCACTTGGCCAACGAATGCACGATCTCGGCACTCTTGTCATCCATATCCTTAATCGGGAAGCGCACCGCCCGCTCCACCCCGTTTAGGTCGTCGTTAATCCCGGTACCACTCTCCACGAACAGCGGCGCGGTAACACGCCGCAAACGCAACTCGGATGAGAGGTTGGCTTGAAAAAAGTCCTTTATATTTTTAATCCCCAGTTCGGTCTGCTTTAAATTGAGCAGTGGCGCATAGCCGGCCGGAATCACTAATTTTGCCATGAAAAAGTACTATATGAAATAATTAAAAAACTGGAAAAATCCATCAGGTTGGGTTATTTTCGAATCAATCCGACCAGGTCACTGACCGATTCAAAACCATGCCTATCCAGGTAGTCGTTTATCCCATCCACGATCTTAACCGTTGCCGTCGGGTCGATGAAGTTGTATGTCCCCACCTGTATGGCCGTGGCACCTACCAGGATGAACTCGATGGCATCTTGCCAGTTACAGATTCCCCCCATGCCGATAACGGGGATCTTCACCGCGTGAAACACCTCCCACACCATGCGGAGGGCGATGGGCTTGATGCAGGGCCCCGATAGGCCCCCGGTGACCGTCGAAAGCAGGGGCTGCCGTTTCTCCGCGTCGACCGCCATACCCAGGAACGTGTTGACGAGCGAGACCGAGTCGGCCCCCTCCCCTTCCACTGCCTTGGCGATCTCGGCGATGTGGGTAACGTTTGGTGACAGCTTCACGATCATGGTTTTGGGAAACACCTTGCGCACCGCACGGGTCACCTCTGCCGCCGATGTAACCGAGGTGCCGAACGCCATCCCCCCCGCTTTCACGTTGGGACAGGAGATGTTCAACTCGATGGCAGGCATCTTATCAAGGTCGGCCAACTTCTCCGCGCAAGCCACGTACCCCTCCACGGTGGAACCCGATACGTTCACCATCATATGGGTGTCGTACTCCTTGATGACCGGGTAGAGGTGCTCCACGAAATAGTCGACCCCCGGGTTCTGAAGGCCCACCGAGTTGAGCATCCCTGAAGCGGTTTCAGCCATCCTGGGGTAATCATTCCCTTGGCGTGGTTCCAGGGTCGTCCCCTTCACGAAAACCCCTCCAAGGCGCCCTAAATCGACGAAATCGAGGTATTCCGTACCGTAGCCGAACGTACCCGAAGCGGTGGTCACCGGGTTCCTGAGGGTCAACCCTCCTATCTGTACGTCTAATCTAGCCATGTGAGCATATCGGTATTAAAGACGGGCCCTTCCGTGCAGGTGTTGAGGTTCCCGCGTGTCGTTTTCTCCACGCAACAGAGGCAGGCGCCAAAGCCGCACGCCATGAGGTTCTCCAGGGATGCCTCGCAAGGCACTCCCCGCTCGCGGGCAAGCCTGGCCACGGCCACCATCATGGGCTTGGGCCCGCAGGTGTAGATAAAGTCGTACCGCTTCTCCTGCCATAACGAATGGTGGGTCACGAACCCCTTTTCGCCCAATGAGCCATCCTCGGTGGTGCAGTAGAGCCTGCCGTACTGCTCGAAATCAGCCCGCTGCAAGATATCGGTATCGGAACGGCCACCCAGCAGGAAGTCGACCTGCAGGCCGCGGGCATGCAGCTCCTTACCCAAAAACAGAAGGGGAGCCGTCCCTACCCCGCCGCCTACAAGGAGGAAGCGGCGATCTCCATTGCGGTTTTTCTCTTGACGAGTCTCCTCATGGATTTTTCCAGCACGACGTTCTTCCCCAAAAAGTTCTCCCACTCGTTCCCCCTTCCCCTCAGGCAAGGTGAACGAATTCCCCAGCGGGTATATGATGTTCATCATCTCACCGGGCTGACGGCGACATATCTCACGGGTACCATCCCCCACCTCTTGGACAAGCAGCCACAACTCGTTCTTCTCTCGATCCACGAAGTTGATGGAGATAGGCCTGCGCAAGAAGGTGCCGGGTGAACGGTCTACCAGGACTTGCACGAACTGACCCGGTTGCATCGGGGGCAAATGCCGGTGATCGGCAGGTGTCACCTTGATCAAGCGGTTGCGGTCATTGAGCGCCTCGTTCGAGCGGATAATAAAATCGGTTACTTGCATCGGGATATATCGTTAGTGACGACAAAAATACATCTTTATTGCCACTCTCACAAAAGAGAAATGTAGTTTACACGACATTTCTTTCGGTATCAGTATACAGTTTTTTCATCCTGACATTTTGTATCAATGGATTTATTGACGACATTTGCCCAGTAACGTCGTAAAACACAAGTTAAAGGCTCACTATGGATACCCTGCTTAATCCAAAAGCCTACAAAAAATAAAATCACAAGTATAGTTGTAGTCCAACTAATTCTAATTACTATGGCAATAAAACAGTTACGGTTATTTCTCTCAATAGCTGCTCTCATCACCTGGATATCCGCGCAAGCTCAAACAATAGAGCCCGTTGATAGCAAGGATTTAACGTTGAAGAATTACTCCACGTCGTGGATAGGCAACGATGGGGGCTACGAGGAGGTGCACATCCCCCACGATATGTGGAATATCTACACCAACAACGATGGCATAGTGGCTACCATATGCGGGTGGGATGAGGGCGGTACCAACGTGGGTGTATACCAAAACGGCAGGCTGATTAGCCGTCCCGAAGGTTCCGGCACCGGGGGCTGGGGACGTCACTCCGGTAAGGCCGTGGTGATAGATGACCAATATGTGTACCAGCTTCTGACACAGCACGGATGCGACGGGGGAAACGACCGACTAAACGACAACCAGTTGCCACAATATCCTCCCTGCGACAAGGGCGTCGAGTGGAAAACGATACGTCGATACGACCTCTTCACGGGCAAAGGCGCACCCTTCAATAACGGCTACGGCTATAAGGGCGATATGCTTATCGTATGCCGGGAGGCCTCCCGGTCATTAGAGGGACTGGCGCTACAGGGCGACAACCTTTTCGTGGCTGTCGCGGGTGATGATAACCAAAACATGCCCGACTCGATAAAAATTTATGACAAAACAACCATGACCTACCGTTGTGGATACCCCGTAACGGGTGGCGTGGGGCAAATATACGCCGATAACAAGCATGGAATCTGGATGATGCGGGGAAAACGAATCATCCGCATGGACGCGATGAGCGGTCGGTTATTACCCCAATCATTGACTATCCCCGAAGAGGTGACCGCGCTCTCGTTCTCAATAGATACCTACAACAACCGACTTCTGCTGCCCAATCGCGGTAAGGATATGAACATCCTGATTTACGAAAACATATACCAACAGCCCACGCTCGCCGGCACGTTTGGCACCCAAGGAGGAGTGTTTGCCCAAGATACCCATTTTAAGGCGGGAGAGGCTGGTGAATATCGCTTTTCGGGTCCTTCGGCGGCAAGTGTTGATGGCAAGGGGAATATCTACATTGCCAATACCGCCGTGAGCGGTGGCCGTGGAGCGGTGGTAGAGGCCTACGATGAACGAAACAAAAAACGGCTATGGAAGTGCGAAGGGCTGATTTTCACGGCGACGGCCGACTTCGACCGCGCCAATCTCCACCACGTCTACTCGCCCGAAAAGATACACCGTGTGGACTACAGCAAGGAGGGAGGCAGGATAGATGAGCTGGTGGCCTATACCGCCGACCCGTTCCGCTTTCCGGACGATGAGCGCGTTAAGAAAGATGGGGCCTTTATCACCTCATCATTCAAGCGCACCATCGGGGGCAAAAGCTTCCTCTTTGTATCTGATATGTATGGCGGTATGTTGGCGGGCTACCGCTTCGATGAGCAGGCATGCGGCTATATAGCCATTCCTTTCCTGTTCGTGCACAATGGTGATCCCGACAAAAACAGGGATATTACCTTTTGGGTGGACCAGAACGGCGATGCCGTTCGCCAGGAGAACGAATACCTAAATAGCACAGAGGTCAACCAATACTCGATGAGCATGTTCGTGGACCACGCGGGGAACATTTGGCGCGGCACACGGCAACAGGGATGCTTTTTCTGGAAGTGTAAAGGGCTGAACTCGCATGGCATACCGCAATACGATAAACCCCTACTTTACCCGCTGCCCAAAGGTTTTGGCGATGCCAAACGTATCTACTACGACCCATCAGAAGACGCGTTATACC
>DUPB01000251.1 GCA_012838585.1 Bacteroidales bacterium | reverse complement strand
GGTTGCCGTACAGGAAGAAACCCGATGAGCCGGCCTCGGCGAATTTCTCTCTCCCGACCACGGTGATGTGCAACCCGAATTTGCAGTAGAGGTAGGCGAACGCCTTGGCGAGCGGGTAGACCCATTTCTGCTTCCTGATGCGCGACTTTTTGGTGGGGATCCACTCGTAATCCTTGGGCAACGTGTAGTGTTGACCTGGGTTTTCTACAAAGTCCACGTTGAAAGAGGTGTAATATCTTTCTTGTCGGCGCATGATTTAATCAGTCTGTTTAAATTAGTTATTTAATAGACCTATTAACAGTGTGTGCAATTTAAGGTTATTTTTTTAAATTAGCAAGAAAAAGTGATTTTATTTCGTTGATTTTGCGCTGAGAGTTCTACCATGCAGTGCAGTGCCATGGGGGCTCATCGTTTCCATCTTCCTTGATCTGCCTCCCCGGGGTTCAATCTTGCAGAGCAATCCCCGGGTATAAATATTTTTATTACCTTTGTCCGTCCAACGAAAAAGAAACAACGAGAAATCATGGATATTGTTTTAAGCGGCATACGCTCCACCGGGAAACTGCACCTGGGAAACTATTTCGGGGCGCTTCGCAACTTCATACGGATGCAGGATGAGAACAGGTGTTACTTTTTTATCGCTGACCTGCATTCGCTGACCACGCATCCCGACCCGAAAATGTTGCACGAGAACGTGAAGAACGTGTTGATCGATTACCTGGCGGCTGGACTCGATCCCGAGAAGTCGGTTATCTACGTGCAGAGCGACGTGAAAGAGGTCATCGAGCTGTACCTCTACCTGAACATGCACGCGTACTTGGGTGAGCTGGCAAAGACCGTCTCGTTCAAGGAGAAGGCCCGGAAGCAGCCGAAAAATGTGAACGCGGGGCTGTTCACCTATCCCACGCTCATGGCGGCAGATATATTGGTACACCGGGCGGATAAGGTGCCGGTGGGGAAAGACCAGGAGCAGCACCTGGAGATGACCCGCCGCTTCGCGAGGCGGTTCAATAACCTGTACGGGGTGGAGTACTTCAAAGAACCGGTGGCCTATAACTTCGGAGAGGAGCTGGTCAAGATCCCGGGGCTCGATGGTAGCGGCAAGATGGGAAAGTCGGAAGGAAACGCGATTTACCTGAGTGACACGCCCAAGGAGATTGAGAAAAAAGTGAAGAGGGCGTTGACCGACGCGGGGCCCACCGAGTTTAACTCGGAGAAGCCCGATTACATCGAGAACCTCTTTACGCTCCTGCGGGTGGTTTCCGCGCCCGAGGTGGTGGAGCATTACGAGAACCAGTGGAACCGGTGCGAGATAAGGTATGGCGACCTCAAGAAGCAGCTCGCGGAGGATATCATCAAGGGTACAGCGCCCATCCGGGAGCGGGTAATCGAGTTAAGCGGTAACGAGCCATACCTTCGAAAGGTGGCGAAGGAGGGGGCGGAGAAGGCGAGGGAAAGCGCTGCCGCCACGCTGGCCGACGTTCGGGAGATTATGGGGTTCAAATCGTTTTAACGGTATGTTGCTGTCCATGTGGCAACTATGAATTTGCTTCTAAAACCCTAAAACCTGATTTCATCAGAAAAGACTTTCTGGAGCGGGTTTAATTACTCGCTTGTAAAACCACGATTTGGTGTAACTATTCATTGTATGTTAACGTTTCGAATGATCGAGTTGAGCGATAGGCCGCTCATCAATTCATAT
>DUPB01000250.1 GCA_012838585.1 Bacteroidales bacterium | reverse complement strand
TTACTCGCTTGTAAAACCACGATTTGGTGTAACTATTCATTGTATGTTAACGTTTCGAATGATCGAGTTGAGCGATAGGCCGCTCATCAATTCATATTTGCAACAACAAAACTACAGGGCCTCGGACCTCTGTTTCACCAACCTCTATACCTGGGGGAAGCGGTTTAACACCCAGTTCGCGGTAGCCAACGGGTGGCTCTTTATCCGGTTCAAGGACAATTACGACAGGAACTCTTACCTGAAACCGATTGGAACAGGTGATTTGAGAGAGGCCATCGAGTGGATTATAGAGGATCACAAGTCGTTCGATAGCGTGTTCCAGCTCAGGGGCCTTACCGAAGAGATGATAGCGGAGGTATCGGCCGCCTTTCCCGATCGCTTCAACTACAACCTTAACCGAAGCGTATCGGATTACATCTACACCACCGAAAAACTGACCCACCTGAAGGGTAGAAAGCTACAGAGCAAACGGAACCACATTAATCGATTCAAGCGGGAGAACAGTTGGAGTTACCAATCGCTTGAAGGAAACCCTGAGACGGTGGAGGCATGTAAGAGGGTGCTTGATAAGTGGATGAAAGCTAACGGAGAAGAAAAGGACCCGACGCTGGTGTATGATGACTTCGCGACGACACTCATGCTGGAACACTTCGATTACCTGGAGTTGAAAGGGGGTGCCATACAGGTGGATGACGAGATCGTGGCGTTCGCCATAGGAGAGCGGCTCACCGAGGATACGTTCATCGTCCACGTGGAGAAGGCCTTTAGCTCGGTACACGGTGCCTACGCCATCATCAACCAGCAGTTCGTGGAGAACGAGATGGCGGGTTTCAGCTACGTGAACCGGGAGGAGGATATGGGGCTGGAGAACCTGCGCAAAGCGAAACTCTCGTATCAACCCGATATTCTTTTAAAGAAGTATAACGCCCGCTTTAAAATGTCAGAGCTGGCCTTGTAATCTTCCGTCAAGGCCCTGTTGAAATAATACAATGCCCAATTCAAAACGCTATGATTCACCTTGCTGATCATACTTCAAAAGCCCAGGTGTGGGATATGTGGAAGCGTTGTTTCGGGGATCCGGACGACTACATGGAGCTCTACTTCCGCTACAAGTACCGCCCCGAGGATACCTTGTTGTACATAGAGGGTTCCGAGGCGGTGGCTTCCCTGCAAATGCTGACCTATCAATTCACGTTTCACGGCGTGGAGATACCGGTTATCTACCTCTCGGGGGTATGCACCTTGCCCGCACACCGAAGTCGGGGTTATGCCCGTGCGCTGTTGTTGGAGAGCTTTAACGAGGCGATCCGACGGGGAGTGCCGCTGATGATCCTAGTGCCACAAGAGGAGGGGCTGATGCAATGGTACGCCCGATACGGCTTCGCACGAACGTTTGACTCGGGTAGCGAGCCGCTGCCCTCGTTAAAGGAGCTGTTGGATCGCCACGGGGGTAACCTGGAAGCGGCCTACGACGAGTTCAACCGCCATTACCGGGAACAGGATATGACGGTACAAAAAACATTCACTGATTTCAAGGCGATGGTAGAGGAGGCGGCCCTGTTCGGTTTCCCCGAGAAAAAGAGTCTGACGGGGATGGCGCGGGTTATCGACGCCAACCGCCTGCTGTCGCTGTTTGCCTCTCGTCGAGGCAATGCCGTTTCATTCCATATTGAGGTGAGGGACCCGCTTATCCCGCGAAATAACTTGTCGGTATCTATTAATGATGGGTCACACGGCCTAATCCCGAAGTTGCAGGCAGAGATTAATCACGTAACGCGATGGTTGTTGGGCTACCGCACGACCGAATTGGGGGAACCATACGCGACCCTCTTCCCTGAAAAATTACCTCAGATGCATTATATGCTTGAATGACAATTAGCAATTAGCAATGTGCAATTTGTCGTTTGAGCAATGCCACTACAACCACTTTCGCTTTTTGAAGTACAAGAGGATAAAGAGCGAGGAGAACACCATCAATATGAGCGCGATCGGGTACCCCCATTTCTTGTCCAGTTCCGGCATAATCTCGAAGTTCATCCCGTAGATACTCGCGATAAGCGTGGGGGGCATGAAGATGACCGAGACGATGGTGAAAATCTTGATGATCTTGTTCTGCTCGATGTTCACGTAACCGAGGAAAGTGTCCTGCAAGTAGTCCAGTCGGTCGAAGTTGAACTTGATGTGCTCCACGAGCGAGTTGATGTCCTTGATGATCATGCTTAGCTTGGGTTGTAGTTCCAAGGGCATAAACTCGCTGCGCAACATGCTGGATACTACCCGCTGCTTGTCGATGATATTCTCTCGCAGCATCATCGTCTTCTCCTGCAGGTTCTTGATCTCCGACAGCAGCTCCTCGTCAGCCTCTTGCAGGGAGAGCGAGTTACTTAACTGGGTAATCTTCTGCGTCATGTGCTCGATCATGTCGGCGTCGTACTCGACCCGGGTCTCGAGCAGGGCGACCAGGACGTGAGCCCCCGTGGGGTAGTTCCTGGGGTTGGCCGATATCTTTTTCACTGTCTCGTGGAAGGAGATCAGCTCCTCCGAGCGTACGGTCACCAGTATGTTGTTTTTCAGGATAAAGGATACGGGATCGGTTTCGAAATTGGATAACAGGAAGTTGGAGTTGACCACCAACGTGTCGTTGGTCTCGATGTAGCGCGACGACATCTCGATCTCGATCATCTCTTCCTCTTCCTGAATGTATATCTTGAGGAAATCTTCGAGTTCGTTTTCAACCTCCTCATCCACGTCATTGAGGTCGATCCACAAAAAGTTCTGAATAGGGTTTGATTTTAGGAAGTCGAGGCTCCGGTTCACCCTGACTACGCCATCTTTATGATAAAATAGTTTGATTTCCGCCATGTTCTCGTTGTTTTAAATCGCGATGATATCCGTTCAAAAAGTGTTTCTCTCTTCCGGTGAAGTTCACCCTGGCAACGGTTCCGGTACTTTCGGCTTGCCCTGCTCGGGCAACGGTTCAAGCGCTTTTGATGGAACCTCTTCCTCGAATGTCCCGGGGATTTCCAGTGAAAGCTGTTTGACTTTTACCCACGGTTCAAGCAGGTTGGTCAACGTTTCGAACTGTTCAACCGAAAGCTGCTCGGGGCGTTTCGTGAGCAGGGGGTCATCGGGCATGGGGCTCTCATCGGATAGCAGTAGCTTGAGGGAGTTGCGGAGCATCTTGCGACGCTGGTTGAAACCGGTTTTCACCACTGTTTTGAATAGTTTCTCGTTGCAGGCGAGACGCCTTCGCTTGTTGCGCGTGAGACGGACGACTGCCGACTTAACTTTGGGCGGAGGGATGAACGCGTGCTCGTCTACCGTGAAGAGGTACTCGATATCGTACCATGCTTGCAGCAGCACACTGAGGATGCCGTAGGCCTTGCACCCGGGTGAGGCGACCAGGCGTTCCGCGACCTCTTTTTGGATCATCCCGGAGCAAAACGGGACTTTATCCCTGTTCTCCAGAACTTTAAAGAAAATCTGTGAGGAGATGTGGTAAGGGTAATTGCCAATCACGCTAAAGTTGCCGTTGAAATGGGCATCAAAATCCATCCGCAGGAAATCTTGATGGAGGATCTTGCCGCGCAGTTGCGGGTAGTGTTCGTTAAGGTATTCCACCGACTCGCGGTCAACCTCTACCACGGTTACCTCTCTCTCTTGCTCTAAAAGGAATCGGGTAAGCATACCGGTACCTGGTCCCACCTCCAGGACGGGAAAGGGGGGAGCTTTATCGAGCGTTGCCGCCACGCGGCGGGCAATCTCCTCATCCCTGAGGAAATGCTGGCCCAGGTTTTTCTTTGCCCTTACCGGAAACATTGCCATCTGCCGATTATTCCTTATCTTTACCGCCGCAAAGGTAGCAATTTAATTACAGAAAATGAGACAAACTCGTTCTAAAAAAACAAGATACGACGTCTGAGGAACGGGTTTTCCTAGGTACTCTTTTTAATTGGGGAAAATGAAGGTTGAATCCGCGAAGAAAATATCGAAGGTCCTGCTCTCATTACTTATTGGATTGTTTATCCTATGGCTCATGTACAGGAAAACCGACTTTGGTGAGCTATGGGTAATCACCAAAACGGCTAATTTTGGTATCATCGCCCTCTCTTTGATATTTGGGCTTATTGGTAATATCCTAAGAGGATTGCGGTGGGAACTGTTCATCAATGCGCTGGGGTACCACCCCCCGAGGGCCAGCATCGTCTATGCCACGCTGGGGAACTACGCGGTCAACTTCTTGTTGCCCCGAGCGGGCGACGTGTGGCGATGCGGCGTGGTGAGCAAGTACGACAAAATCCCACTAGGCAAAACCGTGGAGACGTTCCTCGTGGACAAGATGATTGACATCCTGGCCGGACTGACGATAATCTTCGTGAGCATGGTGCTCTACGTGGACTTTTTCATCTCCTACTTCAGGGACAACCCGGAGTTCTTTGACAACGTGAAGGGGTTCTTCTCCTCCCCGTGGTTCTACCTGGTGTTGGTCACCCTCGTGCTTGCCACGGTGTTGTCGTTTACGGTGTTTAAAAGGACCACCTTCATGAAAAAGGTGAAGGGGTTCCTGACGACGGTGAAGTACGATATGAAGGTAATTTCAGGGATAAAGGAGAAAAAGCAGGTAATCATCTACACGATCCTTCTCTGGTTCTGTTTTTATTTGTATTTTTACATCTGCTTTTTCGCGTTCGACTTCACCAAAGACCTTGGGCCGCTGGCTGGGTTAATCGTCTTCGCGATGACCAACATTGGTGTTTCGGTACCGGTGCCGGGAGGGATTGGTTCCTGGCACTTCGTGGTCATCTCCTCCCTGCTGATACTGGGGGTGGCAGAGAGTGAAGCGCTTGCCTTCGCGGGAGCCGTCTTCGCCGTGCAGTCGGTCTGGCAAATCCTGTACGGCCTGTTCGGGGTCTTTGCCATGCCGTACGTCAAACGAAAAACAGCGGGTGAGGCCACTGCTGATGTCGTTGCCGAGCCTGCTGCCGGGCAGGTTAAGCAGCCTTGAAGTAAACGCGTTAGCGATGCACAAATGTGTTCGTCATCGAAACGCGAGGGTAACGCGGAGTCAGGCAAAACATGATGAATAAACCAACAAACAAACTAAAAAAAGAAAATATGACAACTAGATCGATTCGTAATCTGTACCCGAAGAACGTGTGGGGTTATTTCCACGAGTTAACGCGTATCC
>DUPB01000249.1 GCA_012838585.1 Bacteroidales bacterium | reverse complement strand
TGTGGCCAAATGACTTGCCCAAGATGTTGTTGGGGACGATGGTCAATCCCACAGCACCGGCAGCCGCTGTTTTTAAAAAGCTTCTTCTTGAATAGGTTGTCATATTCTTTGTTTGTTTTAAATGATATTTTAGGTTATCAGCCACTACTTCAGGTGTTTCTATGTTATGTTTTTACAGTTAACCAGCCCACAAATTTAATAGAATTAAGCTTAATGAACAAATCTTGTGGAAATTATTGGGAGGTATCGCTGAAAAAACAACAAAAATTAACAGTCCTGCCGACTACAACGTCCACGGTTTCCTGTATTCATAAGAGAGGTATTTGTTTGCCGTCTCCGAATTCTTAAACCTCTCGTTTACCGCGTCCCACTCTAACCTCTCGCCCGTCAACAGGGCAATCGTGCCCAAATGCGCCATGGTGGTAGATCGGTGGCCGATCTCAAGCGTAGCCCACGGTTGTTCACGCGATTTCACGCAGTCCAGGAAGTTCCGGATCAAATTGAACGCGCTATCTTTGTAGCTTCCATCGATCAAGAGGGTGTCATTCGTCGTAAGTGAGTAGTTCTCAGCCTCTATCATCGGTTTCCACGTTTGAAATTGGCCAGCGCTGGCGGGAGTGATCTTGTAATCGTTCTCACCGGTATGCAGGGTCCCTTTCGTTCCCCTTAACTCTAGGAAACCGTGCGGGATGAAGCTACCGCTACTGCCTTCCAAAATGGTTAGCGTGACCAATACGCCCGATTTAAATTCATAGGTGACATGCATCGTGTCGGGAATGGTGCGGTCATCGTCTACCACGTAATTCCCCCCGTGGGCGCTTATCGCCATCGGTGCCTCTTCGTTCAGCAACCAGCGTAGCAGGTCGAGGTAGTGTACCCCGTTGTTTGAAATTTGGTTGGCGTAATCTTCCCACCAGCGGAACATGTAGGGGGCTATGTTGTACTGATAGGGTCGATAAGCCCTTGGACCGAGCCACATATCCCAGTCGAAGTTAGCAGGGGGTGCCTCGGGTTGTAGCTTCCCGATACCATTTGGTGACATGTTGCTTACATGGCACGCGGTTGCGAAGGTTACCTTGCCGATTTTACCCGCCGGCACCTCTTTTGCCAGTTTTTGGAAAATGGTTGCTCCGCGCCTATTCAATCCCACGGTTACTACCTGTCGGCTGCTATTTCCCGCCTCCACCATCTTTCGGCCTTCTGCTATCGTTTTCGACAGCGGTTTTTCCACGAAGACATCCTTCCCGGCGTCGATAGCGTTAATGGTTTGCAAAGCGTGCCAGTGATCAGGTGTCCCGATACAAACCGCGTCAATCTCATTATCCTCCAACAGCAGTCGATAATCTTTGAAAGTCTTCACTTTATTGGGGAACTTTTCGCCCATTCTGGGAATCTTTTCTCTCATATCTTTCACGTAGCGCTCGTGTACCGCGGAGAAATCGCGTGTGACGTAGGGTTCATATACATCGCAGAGGGCTGCCACTTCACAATCGGGTTGTTCCATGAACAGGTGCAATAGTTGGGTTCCACGGTTACCGACGCCAATAAAGCCTACACGTATTTTGTCGTTTGCCCCGATGACCCTCTTCTTAATATCTACAATCGGTGCGGCTGTTGATCTATTCCCAAGTCCAGGTA
>DUPB01000248.1 GCA_012838585.1 Bacteroidales bacterium | reverse complement strand
TGTACATCCCGCTAAGCACGATCTTATGATCGGGATTAAACTGATAATCAAAAGCGGCTGAATAACTCTGTCGCTCCCTGCTAACAAGGTATTGCCGAACCTGGTAATCTGAAACGTAGCTTTTGCCCTTATCATCTTTTTCCCATTCAAACTCTATATTATCCGATCCCAAGGGGTTGTACTGGTAAGAGGCGGCAAGCACCATGCCCAGTTTATCCTCAAAAAACCGATTCCCGTAGCTGAACCCCAAGTTCAACAGGGGCTTCTCTGAAATCAGGTTGTAGCCGCTACCTCCCATGGCGGTAATACGGCGCCCCGAGGGTTGACTTTTCGTTATAAGATTTACCGAGCCCCCTATAGCATCCGCATCCATATTGGCGGTGACCACCTTGTTCACCTCAATGGTCTGAATCATATCAGCCGGTATAAGGTCGAGCTGTACCGAACGCATCTCCGCCTCAGCCGAGGGGACACGTGTACCGTCAATGGTTACCGAGCTCAAATCGGGAGAGGTACCGCGAACATGACCGAAGCGTGCCTCGCCCTGGTCGTACTGTACGCTGATACCGGGTATGCGTTTCAGTGCATCGCCAATGTTGGAATCGGGAAAACGCGACACCTGGTCAGCCGAAATAACATTAGCGATATTGATGCTATTTTTCTGTTGCGACATCGCCTTGTATTGCGAATTCATACCGGTAACCACAACCTCATTCATCAATAAACCCTCGTTTAACACGATGTTGTTTAACGCGTTGGTTTCACCATCCTTAATGGTCAACCGTATATCTTCCGGCGTGAATCCAACGTAAGATACCCGTATGGTATAAGCACCATCCTTAAGTCCGGTAATCCTGAAAAAACCGTTCACATCAGAAACGATGCCGATATGGGTACCCTCAATTAAAATAGTGGCCCCGGGTAGCACGTAACCCATTTTGTCGACTACACGACCGGTAAGTGCACCAGATACAAGATCTGACACCGGATCGTTGAAAGCGAAAAGGGATTTTGTCGACAATGGAAGTACAATGAGTAATAGCAGTAAAATCTTCTTCATAATTTAATGTAATTAGTTGATTTGCAGAATCTCAAAGTGATGAGATTAATTCTACAAAGGACTTACATTTTTATTACGAAGTGATTACTTTTTGATTAAGAAAATGTTACGGTTATTAAAACGTTTTACAACCCGTTACCAAGATAGGATATCACGAGAGTATGGCCATTGATGATACCCAAACCTCAAAAGTACCCGATTTATAGTGCCTGCATTTTTTAACAAAACGACCAGACATAATTCGTTTTGTTGGCAAAAAGCAGCGATTAACTTTATTTAACCAATCCCCCTTGTTCAAACGATTATTTTTTAATTTTTATGTTTTATATTCGCATCAGTTAGCAAGACATACAGATAGAATCCAAATATCTTCAATCATTGGATTCCTTAATAAGCACAAAGCATTTTCTTCAAACCAAGATACAGTCATAACGGTGAATGAGCAAAAGAGACATGATCATGTTATAAAAAAGAACAAGAGAGCACCTTCATAAATAAAAACAAAATCACAAAAAAGTATCGCTTATGATGGATTAAAAAAAATGCCGCATAAGGCACGCAGGGAAAAGATGTGTTGAATGTAAAAGGAGTACCGACTTTTTGAATTAACCGGATTTTCTGAAACAGCAAGCGGGTACAACCGTGTTTATCCATGAAGCAAATGAGGGAAACACCCCACCCGAAATCAAACAGTCGTTAATTTACTTTAATGAAATCACGAAATAATAACGTGAATTTTGTGTTAAACAATATTTAAAAATGTATCAATAACATGAGAAAGAATCCAGAAAACTTAGGCATTAACCCATTCATTAAATTGTTATCATTTTTCGCCTTTTTGTTCATTCCCTTTTTGGGATTCACGCAAATCAGGGTAACAGGAAAGGTAACCGATGTTAATGGTAATGCTTTGATTGGCGTAAATGTTATTATGTCTGATACACGACAAGGAACAATAACCAATAAGGAAGGGGAATTTCAATTGACTGCCTCGGATAAAAATGTAACCATAGAGTTTTCATATGTGGGCTTTCAAACTGAGACCGTTCCCCTCAATGGAAGGACTTACTTGGAAGTCTCTTTACAGGAGAGCAGTGAACTGTTGGAAGAAGTTGTCGTCGTTGGATATGGTACGGTAAAGAAAAGAGACCTCACAGGCTCTGTCTCTTCGTTAAAAGGGGATGATTTGATGAAAACAAACCCGGTAAGTCTGAATCAAGGATTACAGGGGAAATTGGCGGGTATTAGCGTTTCACAAGCAGATGGAGCACCTGGCGCGGGAATTAACATCCAAATACGTGGTGCAAATTCATTTACCACTAGTACAGAACCCTTGTATATTGTCGATGGTATCCCTTTTTCAATAGGTGAGGCTCCTGCCACGGATTACGGGACCAAGCAGACCAACAACCCCTTAAGCACGATCAACCCTCAGGACATCCATTCTATTGAGGTTTTGAAAGATGCATCGGCCACCGCTATCTATGGTTCCCGCGGTGCCAACGGGGTAATCATTATAACCACTAAATCTGGTTACGAAGGTAAAGCCCGTGTACAATTCAGTTCAAATTTCAGCAGTTCTAACGTGGTAAAAAAAATTGATGTGCTGGATGCGGCTGAATACGCCGAGTACCGCAATGAACTGGTAATAAATGGATACTTGTACGATGGTAGGGAGGTGGTAAGTCCTAATAATTTGCCTTTTCCTATTCCTGGGCGTTGGCATGAAGTCAAGCAACCAAATCCAGTAACAGGTCAATCGGAGGTCATTGATAAAAGATATTTGCCAAGCCCTGACGATTTCAGAAATGGATACGATCGAACTGGAGATGGCACATTATTTTACGGCACTAACTGGCAAGATGAAATATTCCATACTGCATTAAGCAGTGATTACAATCTCACCGTTTCAGGGGGAGACAAAAGGGGGTCTTACATGTACTCTGGCGGATATTTGGATCAACAGGGAGTTATCGTGAATTCTTATTACAAGCGCTATAACGCACGCGCCAATAATACCCGCCATATTAATAAATTCCTTCAAATTGGAGCTAACCTCAGTTTTACCAAATCAGACAACCGCTTTGCCCGCACGAATAGTGAAAATTACGGGGTGATTGCTTCTGCCGTATCTTTTAACCCTACCCGCCCCGTTTTCGACCCAGAGGCCGACTCTGGTTTCTCGGAGGATTTTGCAACAGGACTGGCTAATCCATATTTGACCGTTCAAACTGAAAAAAATGTGCTTTCAACAATCAACGTTTTCACGTCTGGATTTGCCGAAGTCAAATTTACGGACTTTTTGACATTTCGTCAGAATTTAGGTTACGGGTATAGTTTTAATGAAAGGAGCCAGTATTATAACCGATACACAGGTGCTGGACAGTCTCCCACGAATGGGTACGCGGTTAAATCGGATGGTACTTACGAAAGTTTAACCGAGGAGTCAACACTCTCTTTTGACAAGAAGTTCAATAGGCATGCAATTAATGCTGTGGCTGGTGTAACCTATGAAAAAGTTACATGGAAAGGGAAATCGATGAACGCTAAGAATTTCCCGATCGATGACACGGAGGATAATGATATTGACGCGGCGGTTGGTGATAAAAACATTAGCAGCTACCGTGGCAAATCTCAATTGATGTCTTATCTATTTCGAGTCAATTATAACCTCATGGATAAATACTTGATGACATTTTCAATACGTCGTGATGGATCAAGTCGATTAGCCCTAAATCGATGGAACAACTTTTATTCAGGTGCTATTGCTTGGCGTTTATCCGATGAACCCATCATCAAGTCATTAAATTTCTTTGACAACCTGAAACTAAGACTCAGCGCCGGACAGACAGGAAATCAAGGTGTAAGTGCTTATGCCACCCGTTCTAAGTTTGTCGCTTCGAACTATTCCTTTGATGGAAAATTCACCAGCGGGATGGCTGAAGATCGTTGGGGTGGACCCGCCGCACCCGATTTGAAGTGGGAAACAACGAGTCAGTATGATGTAGGATTGGATGTCTCATTCTTCAATAGTAGGGTCAATTTTGTATTTGATGTCTATTATAAGAAAACAACTGATCTGTTACAGTACAAACTAATCCCAATGAGTTCCGGGTTTAATCAGATTGCAACGAATTATGGAAATGTGACGAATAAAGGTCTAGAGCTGAGCGGCAATTTTATGCCGGTTAAAGGCAGGAACTTCGTGTGGACGATTGATGCGAATATCTCTTTTAACAGAAACGAAATAAGCGGATTGAACGCTGATCAGTTCTCCGATGTGGTATGGGGAATGGAAAGTATGTTTTTAAGGAGAAACGGGTACCCGATTGGCACCTTGTATGGATATGTTGAAGATGGGTTTTATGACAACGAGGCTGAAGTAAGGGCAGATCCATATTATGCAACAGAGAGTGCTTCGAAGGTTAAGAGCATGGTGGGACAGATTAAATATAAGAATATGGACGATGACCCGGTTATTGATGACCGCGATAAGGCCATTATTGGTGACACCAATCCGGACTTCTTCTATGGTATGACCAATACCTTTGCCTATAAAGAGTGGACTTTTAGCTTTTTCCTGCAGGGAACGCAAGGTAATGATATTTTGAATGTCAATTTACTACCATTCGATTTAGTAGGATCCACCAACATGCCGAAAAGCGTATGGGATACCCGTTGGACCCCGGAGAATAGGAATATAGCACGATGGCCACGTCCAGACAATACCTATACACGATCCATGAAGGCATCCGATCGTTACGTGAAAGATGGTTCTTACCTTAGATGTAAAAACATCAGCTTGAGCTACAATTGGAAAAGACCAATCATCCACGTGGAGTCGTTAATCTTAACCGCTAGTGTATCAAACCTGTTCACCATTACAAAATATGATTGGTATGACCCTGACGTGAATAGTTTTGGTAGCGATGCCTCACGTAGAGGCGTGGACTTATCTTCTTACCCCAGTGCTCGCACGTTTAACCTGGGGCTTCAACTATCATTCTAAAAGCATACGACTATGAATAAAATGAATATATTGATCTACATATTGGCAACGCTGATGTTGATGACTGCTTGTAACCTGGATGAAGAGACTTTCACATTCGTTTCAGGTGAAGATGTTGCTGCATCTGGCAATTATGACCAGCTGGTTTCGGGAGCTTATTTAACTTTACTGTTCCCCTTTGAATGGGGCAATTATCACGAGTTGGTGAACTTTGACTGTGATTACCAAACCGGGCCAGGATGGGCATTCGGTTCCATAGGTGCCGGTAACTTTTACAACTCGGCGTCTAATGACAATTTTTATCAATACTACAATCAATCTGTTCACAGAGCCAATTATCACTATTCGTTAGTGAAAATGATTACCAACATCCCGGAAAAAACCAAGAATAATGCGCTTGGTGAACTGCTATTCCTGAAAGCTTGGGCACAATTTCAACTCGTACAGCATTTTGGCCCTATCCCGTTATTTAAGTCATCGATATCTGAAGGCAACGTACCGGAACAACCACGGGCTGCAGTAAGCGAAGTCTATGACCATATCATAGAGACCTTAGAAGAAGCGGAACTCCTGTTAACCCCTCGCAATGATCCAGCATATGAAAAGGGACACGTGTGTCGTGGCTCAGCCAAAGCCTTATTGGCAAAGGTGTACGCGACTATTGGCTCTGCTTCAATGAAAAGCGGGAAAATAGTCGTGAAAGGCGGTCCGGGCTCGGTCACCAATCCGGATGGTACGACTTCACGGCTGATGCCAACACCAATCGCCCACGAAAAAAGTCAGGTGGCTGGTTACGAAGGTTTTGATTCACAAGAGTATTATCGACTAGCAAGAGACAAAGCATTGGAAGTGATTCAAGAAGGGGAGTTTAGTCTTGCAGCCAGTCAAGAAGAATTGTGGAGCGCGGCGTATAAAAATGGTCCTGAATTTATTTTTTGCCTGCAGACAATAAATGGCAAAGGTTCTCTTTACAATAACTTTGTGCCTGTTGATTATTTGGGATATTCTAGCCCTGTATACAACGGTGAGTGGAGGAATGGTTACTATGTACAAAGAGATCATTGGCTACAGACGTTCGATGACTGGGAGGATGAACGCATTACATGGGGCATACTACATCGTATTCCTTATCATTATAATGAAAATACAGGTAAATTATTGTATTACTTTTATCCGGAAAGGGATAGTGTATACGTGCGACAGGGGACAAAAGGCTACGATGTAACCGATGTGGTTGCAGAAGGAGCCCACATGTATGGTTCTAAACTGATGAAATTCTCCGCGGTATCTGAATTTCCGCTGGATGGTAACAGGGCCGACTTTAACTGGCCTTATATGCGCTACGCCGAAACATTGTTGATATTTGCAGAAGCCGATAACGAGGTAAATAACGGTCCTTCTAGTCAGGCATTGCAAGTGGTAGATATGTTGAACGAACGTAATAATAGCACGCTGGTTTCAGTTAGAAATAGCAACACTCCTTTTAACAAGGAAACCTTCCGATCCTATATCTTGGAGGAGAGAGCTAAAGAGTTTGCCGGCGAAGGTATCCGTCGATCAGACTTGATACGCTGGGGGATTTATCTACAGGTAATGAATGCTATTGGCACGGTTGACGAAAATGGTATTGTAAAAAGGCGCGAGTCTAAACACTTGCTATTGCCGTTACCATTGAACGAAGTTAACGCCAATCCTTTCATTGAAACCAATAATCCCGGATGGTAATGTTTTTTTTATTAATGAATAAGAATAATAAGATGAAATATAAAGAAAAATAATCGTATGAGAAATATTTTTAATTTGGATAATATCCACAGGATAGGAATCATATTCCTTGTAATCTCCCTGCTAGCATGTTCAGAGGATGTAACAGACTATAAACCAATCACACTAAGTAAAGTTACCACGGTAGCCGATCTGAACATGGCAATCACGGAGGCAGCATTAGGTGATTTCATTGCCATCCATGGAACGGGATTGGATCTGGCGAATATTGATTCAGTGCTCATTAATGACGTGAAAGTGGATTTGTTGGAGGTATATACCGAAAATGACATCCTTTTCATGAAAATACCTGTCAAACTGGCTATGATCGAGACGAACAGGATATATGTTCATAATAGCCTGGGTGTGCAGGCAATACCGTTTAAGGCACTTCCACCTGCTTTATACCTTGAGCGTATGTTTAACGAATATACTAAACCCGGTGATACAATAATGATTTACGGTGACTTCTTTGAGTTATATGAAATAAACGCTGACAATGCCGTAGTCGACTTCAATGGTATAGAGTCCCCTGTTATCAGCTCCTCGAATAATCATTTAACGGCAAAAGTGCCATTGAATGTTGATCAGAATATCAAGATCAAAGTTATAGGAACGAAACACAACGTTGAAGCATTCTGTCCCGGCCGCTATTACGACAAAGAGGGCATGATCATGGATTTTGATGAACACATGCCTTCCAATGTTGCCAACGTGGTCATGGATCCCAATGATAAACAGCGCCTAAGTGGAAATTTCCTGCGAATTGATGATACATCAGCCTATGCAGGCTGGTGGTATATTACTGAAATTGGAGGAGTTCCATATACAGATGACATGCTCGACAATTACGAGGACTACGTGATAAAGTGTGAGTTCAGGACAGCCAATCAATTTATTGATGGTAAAATCAAGTTTTGCAATTATCTGTTTTGGGATGCTAACCCGATGGAGTGGGTCCCAAGTGATTTTATTTTCCAAAACTTCAACAGATGGGAAACAATCACGTTACCTTTTGTTGTAAATCGCTCATCTACCTATCCAGAAAACTACTATTATAGGTCTTTCAATATGCGACTTGAAATTGACCCCAATATTGCACGTAATTTTGCATTCGATAATATTCGCGTATACAAAAAAGGAAGCTGAAAAAGAAGTTATTTTTATTTCATAAAGCAGTAATTGTACGAAACCGGCATGACTAACAGGTCAGTTACTGCTTTATGTTTTCTTCTATCTTAACAGCCTGTAATTCTATAATGAAAAAGAAAATTTATTCCATTCTCTTCACGCTCATTCTTTCCGCGGTCATCTTTTCACTGCAAGGGTGTCAAAAAGAGCATGGTGGGCTTGACCAGATTGTTTCAGACAAAAACCACCTTATACCCGAGGGAACATTTATTCAAGCCCACCTAGTTTATAATTGGAATGACGAACAGTGGCAAAAAGAGCTAAAAGCATTGAAAGAGGTAGGCATGAAGTATATCGTGTTCGGCCCTGTATTACATACGGGTATGGATGGCCAAATGATAAGTCTATACCAAACTCCATTTACCGGCAATCAGAATGATAGATATTCCGATTTAGTGGAACAATGCCTAAAAAATGCACAAAAAGCCAACTTCAAGGTTTTTCTGGGCCTGAATTTTCATGAAAGATGGTGGTCTGGTGATGGCGATGAAGCTTGGTTGTTGGATCAGATGAATATTGGTAACACGGTTGCCGATGAACTGATTAACAAATACAAAGACCGATATGGAGATAGTATGTATGGATGGTACTGGGTGTGGGAGGTAGCCAATATACCTGAATTGTTGCAACAAAAATATAAAGATGCTCTTGTAAACGCGTTGAATATTAACTTAACACATTTACATAAGGTTACCCCCAACATGCCTTTTATGTTATGCCCCTTTATGAACTATCGTATTGGAGATGCCCATAAGTACGCGGAATCATGGGAATATATATTTGAAAGAACACACTTTCAGGCAGGTGATATTTTTGCCCCACAGGATTGCGTGGGGGCCGGGGGACTTGAGTTGCGGATGATACCTGAATGGTTTGAAGCATTAGGCAAGGCAGTGAAAAAAAAAACAGGATTACAGTTCTGGTCCGATGCGGAAACGTTTGAACAAAAATATTGGGCATCTGCACCTTTGAATAGATTTGTAGAACAATTGAACTTGACTGCTCCTTACGTAGAAAAAGTAATCACATTTGCCTATAGTCATTATTACAGCCCCAATGTGGTAAACAAAAAATTTCATGAAGCTTATTTGTACTATGTAAAGAACGGCAAGCTTCCTGATACACCACAACCTCCACCTGTATCGGAAGTTTCTGGTAAACGCACATCAAACATACTCAATTTAACGTGGAAAGCACCAGGGGACATCTCTAATGTTGTAGGTTTTTATATCTACAAGGATGGGGAGAAGATAGGTAACATTCAGTTTGCAAAGGACGACAAGTTTGAAAGCAAATTCACAGATGATAACGCTCTTACGGGGAAACTACATACGTATGAGGTTTCGACCTATAATTCTATCGGAAAAGAGTCCGCAAGAATAAAAGCACAAATGAATTGATCTTAATGCAAAAGAAATGACTGTACATCTCATCTCTATAGGAAATCACGAGAGTATGGCTATTGACGGTACCCGATAGATATTCCTCCCTGTGGCACTTAATATCTCACGAACAATGATCCACGAACATTCAAGAGGAGTAACTTACATTTTTCACGGATTCCTTTACCTTTAACGTACACTTTAACAGCACATGTTTTGGCGTTTTATCGTCATCGAGGATATGGGAAAAAAGGATTTTCACCGCTATTTTGCATATATCTTCTACCGGTTGCGATATACAGGTAAGCGGGGGGTCAATATAATTCATGTAGGGGTTGTCATCGAAAGTGATCAGTGAAATGGCTTCCGGGATACGGACATTTTCTTCCTTAAGGGCTTTCAAGCAGCCCATGGCAATCATGTTGCTAAAAGCGAAAATCGCGGAGGGGCGCTTCCCCCGACTCAACAGCAGTTTCGTTTCCAAATAGCCATTCTGTTCGCTGAAAGCATCCCCCGTTACCGTATAGGTATCCATTCCTGCATCTTTCATCGCATCCGTGAACCCTTTCACCCGCTGAATGTTAGGCATCGAATGCCTCACCCCCTGAATGCACGCGATATCCGTGTGCCCTTGATCAATCAGGTATTTGGTGGCCGAATAGGCCCCCTCGTAATTGTCAGAAGAGACATACGATAGACTGGTATCTTCAAAATAGCGGTCGATGCATATTAACGGTAAGCCACTCTCATGAACCTTAACCAGATGATCCCACTTTTCCCCGCAAGGAACCACGATCATCCCGTCTAAACTCCTCGATGATAAATGCGACAACTCAGTTTTTTCGTTTTCAACCTGGTCGTCACTATCCCCTATAAGCGTGATGTACCCGTACTTTCGCACTTCGGTGTTTACAACGCTCGCGATCTCAGCGAAAAAGGGATTTTTCAAGGAAGGCACAATCAGCGCAATCGTTTTACTTTTCCCTATACGAAGATTTCTTGCAAACTCATTGGGAACGTATTCCAACTCCTCTGCTACCGACTTGATTTTCTCCCGCGTGGCCTTGCTAATTCGGTACTTCTCCCCTTTCCCATTTAATACACGAGAGACCGTCGTAATGGAAAAACCGGTTATTTCGGCTATATCAACGATATTCGGTTTATGCTGCATACTCTTTTTTTAAACAAAACTACCAGATTTAAATTGATTTTTTACCAGAAAAGCGCTAATTAACTATTTTTAATGGAATTATTTTGCTCAAACGATTATTCCTTAATTTATATGTTTTATATTTGCATTGGTTGGTAAAAATAATGTTCGTTCTAGATGTACTGATTTTTATATAACGTATCTCCATGATGAAAAACAAAAAGTATTGGCTACCGCTTCTACTTCTGGTAGTTTTAGTCGGTTGCACTTCTAACAAGCAACAAAGTGTGCAACCCGCTTCCGGTACACAGAAGGTTATCTTTGAAACAGATATTGGAAACGATATTGATGATGCCCTGGCACTCGACATGCTCTACAAATACCTGGATGCAGGTGATATCGAGTTGTTAGCAGTCATGATTAATAAAGAGGGCACGCATCCCCCGGAATTCACGGACATCATGAATAGCTGGTATGGCTACCCGGATATTCCTATCGGGATTATCCACAACGGTGTGGAGTGTGAACATGATGCCGCCAATTACACCCGATGTGTATCAGTCATGGAGAACGCGAATGGGGAACCTAAGTTTCAACGCTCCCTGAACGACTATACCGCTTTACCTGAAGCGCACCTGTTGTACCGTGAACTATTGGCTCAACAGCCGGACCACTCTGTCACCATCGTCTCAGTGGGCTTTTCCACCAACCTGGCTCGTTTGCTCGATACACCCGCGGATGAATTTTCGAAGCTCACGGGACAAGAGTTGGTTGAACAAAAGGTAAAGCTGCTGTGTACCATGGCAGGTTGCTTTAATAACCCGGAGTGGTACGAGTACAACGTGGTTAAAGATATTTCCTCGGCCAAAAAGGTTTTCTCGGAGTGGCCCACCGTACTTGTTACATCACCGTTTGAGGTGGGAATGGCCATCCACTACCCGGGGAGCAGCATCGAAAATGATTTCGCATGGGCAACTGAGCACCCGCTAGTGGAAGGCTACAGATGCTACCAGGAGATGCCTTACGACCGTCCCACTTGGGATTTGACTTCGGTCTTGTACGCGGTTGAAGGAGCCTCCTATTTTAACGTTTCCGAGCCGGGTAAGATCGAGGTGTCGGATCAAGGAACAACCTCATTCACACTTGATGAAAACGGGAACCGGTACTACCTCACGGCGGACTCCTTGCAAGCCGAACAAATCAAGCAACGTTTCATTCAGCTAATCACCCAACAGCCTGCTCATTTCAAGTAACGTAATCCTGTTAATTTGAACAATTTACATCTTTACAATATGAAGAAAAAAATAGTAGTTATTGGCAGTTCGAACACCGATCTGATCGGGAGAGTAAAAGAGTTTCCCAAGGCGGGCGAAACCATCATGGGGGTTTCCTACCTACAAGTAAATGGAGGCAAAGGGGCCAACCAGGCGTTAGCGGCACACCGACTGGGTGGAGACGTGAAGTTTATCGCCAGCGTGGGAAACGATTCCAACGGCTTGAACTCGCTCGAGTATTACCAGAAAGAGGGACTAGATGCCTCCCTCTCTTTCGTTACCGATAAGGCCCCGTCCGGGGTTGCACTTATCTGGGTGAACGAAAAGGGAGAAAACAGCATCGTGGTGATACCGGGAGCCAACGGCATGCTTTCGCCCCAATGCATCCATAGTATAAAAGATGAAGTACTGAAGGCCGACCTGATTGTCATGCAGATGGAGATCCCATACGAAACGGTAAAAACGGTGTGCGATATGGCCCATGAGAATGACAAGAAGGTACTACTCAACGTGGCTCCCGCGAACAAGTTAGACGAAGAGATCATCAGGAAAATCGACATCCTGGTGGTAAACGAAACGGAAGCGGAGACAATTTCCGGGAAAAAGATGGAAGAGATCGGTGAGGAAGCGATCGTGGATGCCTTGTTGGCCATGGGGGCAAAAACCGTGGTCTTAACGTTAGGAAAACGGGGGTCCGTAATTAAAACCAACAATATGTTCAATCATTTCCCTGCCTTTAATGTCCAGGCGGTCGACACAACCGCCGCGGGCGACACCTATTGTGGCGCGTTAGCCGCCGAGTGGGCCAGGGGGAGCGACTGGGATGAAGCCATCCGGTTTGCGACAGCCGCCGCTGCCATCTGCGTCACGAAGATGGGTGCACAACCATCGATACCAACCGAGCAGGAGGTACGCTCTTTTTTAAAACGAGTTAATTAATATATAGTGAACAACCTAAACTTATAGCCGTATGTTTATTGTAAGCAATTATCTGTTAGCAGTGATCTTATGCGTGGTCACCATGATCTGTTGGGGTTCTTGGGGTAACACGCAAAAACTGGCCGCCAAAACGTGGCGCTACGAACTGTTTTATTGGGATTACGTAATCGGTATCGTACTCCTCGCCCTCCTGTTTGGTTTCACGCTCGGCAGCGTGGGCGATCAAGGACGTGGATTTATTGCCGACATTTCGCAAGTAAGCTCCAAAAACTTCTGGAGCGCCTTCACGGGAGGCATTATCTTCAACGCTTCCAACATTTTGCTATCTGCCTCTATCTCAATGGCCGGTATGGCAGTGGCTTTCCCCGTGGGAGTGGGACTGGCCCTGGTACTGGGCGTGTTTATCAACTACTTCGGTGCTCCGCAGGGCGATCCCGTCATCTTGTTCACGGGGGTTGCCTTGGTCGTTGTCGCCATCGTGTTAAATGGCATTGCTTCAGGAAAAATGAGCAAGGGAACAGAAGAGGGAAAAACCAAGAAGAAAGGGATTATCGTGGCAATTTGCGCCGGATTCTTGATGTCTTTCTTCTACCGTTTTGTGGCAGCCGCGATGGACTTGACCAATTTTGAAAATCCCACTGCCGGTATGCTCACACCTTATGGCGCATTCTTTATCTTCTCGCTGGGCATCCTGGGGAGTAACTTTATCTTCAACACGATTGCCATGAAAAAACCGTTCATCGGGGAACCGGTCACCTACGCCGAATACTTCAAAGGCAAGCCTAAAACACACCTTGTGGGTATACTCGGGGGTATCATCTGGGGAATCGGTACCTCCTTCAGCTATATCGCCGCGGGAAAAGCCGGCCCTGCCATCTCATACGCGCTTGGCCAAGGAGCACCCATGATCGCTGCATTATGGGGCGTATTTATCTGGAAAGAGTTCAAGGGAGCCCCCAAAGTGGTAAACTACTTGCTAACATTCATGTTTATACTGTTTATCGCGGGACTTTCATTCATCGTTGCCGCTGGAGGGAATTAATCGGAATATCACCAATATGAATATCTAAACAGACTTCATTACTATGTTAAACAAAGCATCACACCTAATTATTGTTACTATTCTAATAAGTCTAACAGGGTGTTTAAACAGTAAAACCAGTCAGGATGATTCAGATATTGAATATCGAAAGTTATCAGTAAGTGAATATCGCGATAAATTGCAAGCAGGATGGCTAGGCCAAATAGTAGGGGTTGCCTGGGGTGCTCCTACTGAGTTTAGATGGCAGGATAAAATTATTCCGGAAAATGACATGCCTATTTGGAAGCCTGAATTGATTAACTCAGCCTTTAATCAAGATGACCTATATGTTGAAATGACATTTTTACGCACACTTGAAGAGCATGGCTTAGATGTATCCATCCGACAAGCAGGAATAGATTTCGCCAATAGCGAATACCCCTTGTGGTGTGCCAACGCCGCTGGGCGAAGGAATTTGCGTGCAGGAATTGCCCCGCCTGATTGTAGCCATCCAGCTTTCACGAATTGTCCTAATGACATTGATTATCAAATTGAAGCCGATTATTCAGGCTTGATTGCACCAGGAATGCCCAATGTAGCGATCGAGTTGGGCGAGAAATTTGGACGATTAATGAATTACAGCGATGGAATGTACGCGGGACAGTTCATTGGTGGCATGTATGCTGAAGCATTTTTTGAAACAGATATAGTAAAGGTTATTGATGCCGGCCTCAGGTGTATTCCAGAAGAATGTCAATACGCTGAGATGGTGCGAGATGTTGTTTCATGGTACAAAACAGATCCAGACAATTGGGAAACCACATGGTCATTATGCCAGCAAAAATACCGGGAAAACCCCGAATACCAGAAGTGTTCCAATGGAGGTATAGACGTGAAAATCAACGGAGCATATATTCTTATAGGTTTGCTCTATGGGGAAAAAGACCTTGACAACACGATTATTATCTCAACACGCTGCGGCCAAGACTCCGATTGCAATCCATCAAATGCAGCAGGTGTCTTGTTTACCACCCTTGGAACCTCAAAACTCCCGGATCGGTTTAAAGAAAACCTTGACCAAGAAACGCACTTTGCTCACACGAGTTACAATTTCCCCAAATTGCTTGATGTTTGTGAAAAGCTGGCGCGGGAGTATGTATTGAGAGAGGGCGGTCAAATTAAAACAGAGGCGGATGGAGAAGAGTACTTTATTATTCCAGTAAAGAAACCAACGCCAAGCCCCCTTGTCTTTAGCTGGGATCCAGAACCAATAGCGAATAGCCTTTTCTCTGAAGAAGAAATGGCGAAAATCAAATTTAAAGACTTTCTTGACATCCAAAAGGCCATAAATGACCTGTTCCCGGGTTGGATAATATCAGATTGTGGAACAGATATGAATCCGGGATACAGGGAGGAATACCGCGGTAAAAAAGATGTAATCATGACACACCCGTTGACTAGAGAAACTCCCTGCATTCTTAGTACGGAGATTGATGTCCCCAAAAATAAAAAAACCCTGCTTAAGACGCTCGTTAGCCATCACGATAAGGGTGACTGGGAGTTAATTATACGGGTAAACGGTTCGATTCAAAAAACCATAACCATAGGAAAGGAGACGGTAAACAGTGATGGATGGCTTGAGGTAGTCTTCGATTTGACACCTTTCTCCGGGAGTAAAAACGTGAAGATCGATCTTGAAAATAAAGCAAATGGATGGGCCTGGGAGGCCGGCTATTGGAAAGAGATACGAATTGAATAGGATGTCATTAATAATCAAGGTCATGAGTAGTTATAAGAAATACTTTATTACAATGTCCCTGTTATTGTTTGCATCGGCTTTGTTTGCACAAAGCCTTCGAATAACAGGCAAGGTTTTTGACAATTTTGATGAGACACTTCCCGGAGTTACGGTGATGCTTCGAGGGAGTACTACTGGAACAATAACTGATAGTAATGGAGAGTTTACAATTACCGTACCCAGCGATACATGTGTGCTCACTTTCTCATTCATTGGTTATAAAACTGAAGAGGTGAAGATCGGCGATGCACGAATTATCACGGTCAGAATGAAGGAAGAGGAAAAGGAGCTGGATGAAGTCGTAGTAGTGGCATTTGGACAACAGAAAAAAGCAGCATGATCTCTTCAATTCAAACAGTTAATACCAAAGACCTGAAAATTCCCAGCAGTAACCTAACAACTGCATTCGCCGGTAAAATCCCCGGGGTTATCTCTTATCAAACCACAGGAGAACCTGGAAATGACAACGCGCAATTTTTTGTTCGTGGTGTAACTACATTCGGTTATAAAACGGATCCATTAATCTTAATTGATGGATTTGAAGCCTCTGCTAACGATCTCGCTCGTCTTCCAAGCGATGATATTGAGGCGTTTTCTATCCTAAAGGATGCTACGGCAACCGCGATGTATGGGCCAAGGGGGGCCAATGGGATAATCCTAGTCACAACCAAAGAGGGAAGAGAAGGTCCTGTACGGATGAATGTTCGTATAGACACCAGAATTACTACACCTACCAGAATGAATGAGTTTGTCGATGGTGTTACTTATATGAGGATGTATAATGAGGCACTTCTAACACGAACGCCCAATGAAAGTCCATATTATAGTGAGCAGAGAATTCAAGCTACTGAAGATGGCATGAACCCAATGGTTTATCCTAACGTGCAATGGCTTGACGAGCTATTCAAATCATCAACGACCAATACGAAAACAAATGTCAATTTGTCGGGAGGAGGCAATATTGCCAAATACTACGTGTCGGTTGGATATGATCATGAAACAGGTTTATTAAAAGTAGACAATAGGAACAACTTCAATAACAACATCAGTATCAATAGATTTAACATCCGAAGCAACGTTGTATTTAAGCTCACCAAGCTCACAACACTTGATACAAGGATACAAGGACGATTTGAAACTTACAATGGTCCTTACCGCTCTGCAACGGAAATTTACAATACGATAATGAGAAGTAACCCTGTCGATTTCCCTCCTTTCTTTGAACCGGATGAGGCCAATCTTTTCACTAAGCACACCTTATTTGGTAACGCCTACAATTCTGGTGCACTTATGGTTAATCCCTACGCAGAGATGGTAATGGGCTATCAAAGCAGAGATGACAATACCATAACTGCTACGGCTACCTTGTCACAAGACTTGGGTTTTATCACTGAAAACTTGAAGTTCCAGGGAAAAATTTCTGCAACAACCTGGAGTTCTTACACGGCAAAAAGAAGGTACTTCCCTTATTTCTATACGATTGACACTTACAGTCCTATATCAGATGAATACACCCTTTTTATTTTGAACTCCACCTCTGGACAAGCTTATCTTGGAGGGGTAGAGCCATACCGAAATGCTACAAATCATTACTACTTTGAAGGACGTTTTAATTGGGAACGGGAATTCAATAAGCATCATTTAGGGCTAATGACGGTATTTACAGCCGAGCAAAGCTTACTTACTGGAGGCAATAGCAGCAATATCTTCGAGACATTGCCTGAGCGAAATCTTGGTAATTCAGGTCGTTTCACCTATGATTACGACAGCAGGTATTTTTTTGAATTCGTTTACGGTTATAATGGTTCTGAAAAATTTTCGGGTAAACATAGGTTTGGATTTTTCCCCTCTATCGGTGGGGGATGGTTGATATCAAATGAGCCTTTTTGGGGATCCATAAAGGATGTTTTCAGCCTGTTAAAACTTAAGTTGACTTATGGTAAAGTTGGGAACGATGCCATTGCTGGAAGGGCTGCCCGCTTTTGGTTTCTCTCAGATATTTCAACTGGCAGTGGTGGTGGATACACTTGGGGAAACTCTTTCCAAACCTCCTATGGTGGATATAATATAAATCGCATAGGGAACCCAGACATGACCTGGGAAATCTCTGATAAAATCAACCTTGGTTTCGAGTTCGGTTTCTTTAAAAATGAAATCCTAAAACTGAACGTTGACTTTTTCAAGGATACTAGAAGTAGGATTTATAGCGTTAGATCAAACATTCCGTCAACAGCAGGTTGGAGCACACTACCTTCTGGAAATGCGGGCCAAGCAAAATCTCACGGAATAGACGGTTCTATAGACTTTCAGCACTCTTTCACAGAAGACTTCTGGCTAACGGGACGTTTGAATGTAACCTATGCGAAAAACAAATATACCAAACTGGATGAATTGAACTATCCTTATGCATACCTGCAACGTGTTGGGAATCCTATAAATCAACTATACGGGCTTATTGCAGAACGGTTATTTGTGGATCAGGCAGAAATCGACAACTCACCCAAACAGGACTTTGGTCCATACATGGCAGGAGATATAAAGTACAAAGACGTTAATAACGATGGGGTAGTCAACAGCTATGATATTGTACCCATGGGGTTCCCGGGGGTCCCCGAAGTTCAATATGGCTTTGGTGCATCGATCGGATACAAAAAGTTCGATTTTTCCTTCTTCTTTCAGGGGAATGCCCGAACGTCATTCTTTATCAGCTCTAGTGCAATAACCCCGTTCGTAAATAGACAAAACTCCCTGTCTTTTATAGCAGATAGCTATTGGAGCGAATCGAATCCAGATGTGCATGCTTTTTTCCCACGCTTATCCACCTCTATTGTGAACAATAATTCTCAAGCCTCTTCTTGGTGGTTACGTGATGGGAGCTTCTTACGCTTGAAAACCATTGAAGCCGGGTATAACACAAGTGCTATCTCCGCACTTTTCAACGCGAGGATATATTTCACTTGTGAAAATGCATTCGTCTTAAGTGCTTTCAAGCTCTGGGACCCCGAAGTTGGTAGCAACGGATTAAATTATCCACTTAACAGATCATTTAACATTGGGGTTCAACTTTCATTTTGATTAGCATTGTTCAAACCATTAAAAACAAGAACATGAAATATATTCATATTAATAAAAGGATAAGACTAAAACGATTCGTTTATACGGTCGGATTAGCCCTGACACTCTTTTCTTGTAGTGAATTTCTGGATGTAGTTCCAGATAACACGGTAACCTTTGAGGATATTTTTTCATCTAAACAGCAAGCTTGGAACGCGTTGGCCAAAATATACTACACATTACCTTATGTAAACAATCACTTGTATAGTGAATATGGCTTAGGTGACGAGTATCGGGTATATTTAACCAATCAAATTGATAGTCGTTCAATAGCGGATGTCATAAACCGTGGTGATCAATCAGCAAACTACCCTTTACTAGGGCTATGGTCAGGAACCGGGGGTGCTTGGAATTTATATCAGGCGTTATATAATACCAATCTATTCATGGAATACATAGAACTTGTTGGGGATATGAGCGAGACAGAGAAAGCCGACTGGAAAGCACAAGCCAAGTTTTTACATGCATATTACACCTTTTTGTTAGTCCAGCATTATGGTCCCGTTGTCATTGCCAATAATATGGTACCCATGGATGCAACGGATGACGAGTTGTATCCGCGTAGAAGTAAGGTGGAGGAGTGTTTTCAATATATTATACAACTCATTGACGAAGCAATTCCTGATTTAAGAGAAAAAGCCAATTCGGATGTTTATGGGCAAGTAGATAAAACAGTTGCCAAAGCGATCAAGGCGAGGATATTATTATTTAGGGCAAGTCCCCTCTTTAACGGCAACACAGATTACAGTCAATTTCTTGACACAGATGGAAAGCCTTTCTTTCCTCAAACGTATGAGAAGCAAAAATGGAAAGAAGCCCTAGATGCAATTAACGAAGCTATTGAAATCTGTGAGAAAAACAACTTGGGATTATACACGTTTGACAAAAACCTTTACACGTATGATCGTGCAGATTATGAGGCAAATACAGAAAGAATGCAAACCCTCTACGATTTGCGGATGCTTATCGTAGATCCTTGGAACAAGGAAGTTGTCTGGGGGTTCTCAAACTTAAGCCCATCGGGCGTAGAAGACTGGCAATCGATAACAAATATACCCCTGCCGACTGGTTATGATTCTTTCGGTGGCTCATATGACACCCATATTTGCTTTGGTAGCACAAGTGCAACCCTCGCCGTTACCGAAAGATACTACACTAAAAATGGTATCCCAATGGAAGAGGATGTGACAATTGACTACAACAGAAGATATGATATTGTTAAAACGCCCACTGAAGAGAGTGCTGAATACGAAAAATTAAGGGGTATTTTACAACCAGGAGCACAGGTTGTAAATATGTACCTGGATAGAGAATTAAGGTTTTACGCGAATCTTGGTATAACGGGAGGCTATTTTCGCTCACATTCCAACAGAATTGCTACTTCGATGTTCGCGGAAGAACCTGGTGGCAGGTATGCAAAGTTTGGGATACAATATCTAACCACTGGAATAGGTATCCAGAAATTTGTACACCCAGATACAAAAGCTGGTCATATTGCACGTTTAGTGAGATTTCCATACCCACTTATGCGAATGGCAGATTTATACTTGATGAAAGCAGAAGCATTGACGCAATACATAGATGCTCCAACACAAGAGGTGTACGATGCCATTAATAAAGTAAGACGCAGGGCAGGAATTCCAGATGTAGAGGTGGTGTGGTCAGATCCAGAACGGGTAAAAACCGTTAACAAACACACGACCAAGGAGGGGATGTTGGAGATAATTCTTCGAGAACGAGACAATGAATTGGCTTTTGAAGGACATCGTTATTGGGATGTAGTACGATACAAAAATGCCGTCACTGAGTTTAGCAAGCCTAATGTGGGTTGGAATAACACAGGGACCGATGCAGAGTCATTCTTCGTAAGGACTATTTACCAACAAAACAAGTTTTTCAAGAAAAACTACTTGTGGCCTATTGGCCTACATGAACTAACAATCAATGACAATTTAGTTCAAAACCCAGGATGGTGAATATTTCATGATTTAAGCAACATTTACAAAAACAAATATGATGAGGGTTATATACATATTTTTATGCATTATGTTTATGGCAGGACTTAATGCATGCGGTGAAGAACAACGGTTTGAAATTAGTGCAGATGATAACGAAGCACCTGGAGCTCCGGAATATCTGTCGTACAAGCCACTCATAGGGGGTGCCAGAATTTTCTACAATCCACCCAAAGACAAAGATGTTCTTAGCGTTAATGCTGAATATATCAATAACAGCGGGAGAAAAAGCATTTTTTCCGCATCATACTTCACAGACTCACTTGATGTAATGGGAATTGCGGACACCCTTGAACATGTTGTTCAATTATACGCTGTTGATAGGGCCGGCAATCGATCTGTTTCGGTACCCGTAACCGTAAGAGCATCGGAATCGGCTTTACTGAATGTGGCGAAATCTATTGAGGTATTGGCAGGATTTAACTCATTTATTGTTCAATGGGACAATATTTTGGAACAAACTGTAAACATCTACGTAGATATGAGCTTTAGCAAACCTGGACAAACCCGCGATTTGACTTGGGTACTAACTTCAAATAAGGCTGTTAATAGAGAAATTATAGACGACGTTGTCCTTTCAGATGGCGAAACTTTACATGTAAAGGTTCGGATAGGAGACACCTATGGCAATAGATCCCAAAGCATTGAAATGGGACAAATCAAGGTTATGAGCGATGAAGTCCTATCAAAGGAGTTTTGGAGAATACCCAACACCAATGATTCAATAGCAGGAATACCCATGTGTTTTGGCAATGGTTATGAATGCAGATCGCTAAATGTCATCGATGGGATTCTTTCAAGAGGTGAAATTTTTAACATCATGCATACCGCGGGAAGGGGTCGTACCGGTAAAGCGGAAGATGGAAATGCACCCTGGAACTTCCTGATTGATCTTGGAGATTATTATGAGTTAAGCCGAATCGTGACCAATCAGCGTCACGATCTTAACGCGGTTGCTTTTAAGCCCCACGAAAGAGGGAACTACTATTTAGAGGACAATGTAAACCAATACAATATGTATTATTTAAATGAAGAAACGAACGAATGGGAATTCATTTCACAACATACAATCGAGGTGCCAACCGGATTAAGTGAATTGGAAATTGCCAGATTAGGTTATGCAGGCGATATGGCACTGATGTATCCGGAAGTTCCGGCATTTACAAAACCCACGCGATGGTTTAGGTATGAAGCCCTCACCGGTTTCTCCTATTCTCCCCTCGTACTCTCTGAGATCACCCTTTACGGTAAAAAAGCAAATGTTCATTGAAAATCTCAATAAAATGAAAGAGCAAAAAATATACCTTTTATGGATTACAGCTGTTGTTTTCTTGCTCTCTGGTTTCTCATGTACTGACATGTATGATTCTTTGAGGGAATTTGCCACAGAGGAAACAGTGTATCCAGCCAGTTTTGACACTATTACCGGAAAAATTGGTTTTGAACGTGTTGAAATAGATTTATCAACGAAAGGAAGAATTCCACCTTCAAAAATGAAGCTTCAAAAAGCAAAGAAAACAGTAATCGAGTGTTCCTTCTTTGATAGTCCCATGATTATTGATAGTGTCTGTTCATGGGTAAATATTACTGGACTCACGGAACCGGAAGAGTACACATTCAAAGTTTATACTGAAGATGAATACGGCAACCGATCGATTCCCCAAGAAATTTCACTTATCCCTTACACTTCACACGATCTCAATCAGATGGAACTATTATCGCCATTAATAACAGAATCAAGTTCCACCGCTCTTATCGAATGGAATAGTAAATTATCCGGGGTTTTATTCGATTGTTATGCATATTCATATAGTTATAAAGACAATGATAATGTTACACAAACAGGTACTGGAACAGGAGATCTACCAAGCTTTTTCGTTGAAAACGTTAGAAAAGGCAACACGATACCCGTGGAGTTAACGTTAAAAATCAGGCCCAAAAAAAATGGCATTTCTATCCTCGACACCATTAGCTGGCCATCCATCATTAATTTGAATATCTCAGAATCTGCCTCTGATGTTATATTTCTTAAAACACCGACTGCATCACAAGTAATAGACCTAAATGATGCGAAAGAGTCTCAAACATGCTCTTTCTCATGGACAAAGGTTGAGAATATAGATTCTTACACTTTGAAAATATCGACAAATGCAAGCTTTCCAACAGACAAAACCCTTGAACTTGACTTGGGAAATATTTCGTCATTCAATTTGGATGTATCCGAGATTAAAAAAATAGTGGCAGATGGAAGTGCCAGATGTTATTGGACGATTGTTCCAACAACAGCTTATTCGACCAGTACTCAAACACGCGCTTTAATAGTTTATCGCGAAATTCCACCTAGTGGAATGTGGTTATTTGATGACATCAATGATTTATTTAAAGCGGAAATAGGAAAGCCACTGATTGAAGTATCATCCGGTATAAAAATAACACCAGCAGATGGCCCTACTCCAGAGGACAAAGCCGTTTTTATACCCGAACTGTCATATCTGAAGTGCCAGCACGGTATTAGTCCAAATCCAGGCAAAACTTATGTCAATGAATATACATTGTCAATGAACTTAAAACTAACATCATTCAGATGGTTTAGTATTGCAGATATAAATAGCGCTAACAATAATGGTGAGCTTTTTATCAGTCCCTACGGTGAAATTAGTGTCAATGGATATTGGAATTCAGCAAGTGCAAACATGAAACTCAATGAATGGCATAGGGTTATGTATTCAATAAAACTGGATGAATTCGTGAAAATATATCTCGATGGCAATTTAGTCAAAACAATTAGCACGAATGCAAGTTGGGTTGATGGTATGTATGCACTTCGCCCCGAACTTCTTTTATTCAAAGATGACAATAGCTGGAATGACCGAAATAACGCTTACGCATCTGAAATCATTATATGGGGTACCTCATTAAACAATATGGAAGCCGCACAGTTAGACGAAATCAAGTTCAGGTAATTAAAGATCACAATAATCGCATGAAAAAGAGCATCTTAGTTTTAATTTTATTTTCGCTTCAAATGACCTCCTTTTGTCAAGACTTTCCCCGCATCAACGAGGCAGACCGGATCAGCCGCTTGAATCCACCAAGCGGGAAAATTCGGATGGTACTGGATACCGACACCTACAACGAGGTGGACGATCAGTTCGCGTTAGCCTACGCGCTGCTGTCGCCTGAAAAATTGAAGGTGGAAGCTGTTTACGCGGCGCCATTCCACAACTCCCGCTCCGAAAGTCCCGCCGACGGGATGGAGAAAAGTTACCAGGAGATCCTCCGCCTGCTGGAGTTCATGAACGTCCCTTCCGAAGGATTCGTCTATAGAGGATCGACCGGTTACCTGCAAGACATCAAGCAGCCCATTCGGAGTGAGGCGGCCCTTGACCTTGTGTCTAAGGCGTTAGCCAGCTCACCTGAAGACCCGCTCTACGTGGTTACCATCGGATGCATTACCAATATCGCGTCGGCCATCCTTATCGAGCCAAGCATCATCAACAATATCGTGGTGGTCTGGTTAGGGGGTAATGGGCTTGATTGGCATACGCAGAGGGAGTTCAATCTGATGCAGGACGTGCTAGCCGCACAAGTGGTACTGAATTCCGGTGTCCCATTGGTGATAACACCCTGCCGCCCAGTCGTATCGCATTTTCATACTACCCTACCCGAGCTCGAACATTATCTGAAAGGCAAAAACCCCTTATCCAATTACCTGTATGAGATCGTGGCCGGGTATAACGCGCAAAACCTGGATGCCTGGTCAAAAGAGATATGGGACGTGGTGGCCATCGCCTGGTTGGTCAACCCCGCATGGGTGCCAACAGACTTGGTACATAGCCCAATACTCACCGATCAGGTGACTTACAGCAAAGATAGTGCACGCCATTTTATCAGAATGGCCACCTCATTAAATAGGGATGCCATTTTCAGGGACCTGTTCGCGAAGTTAACTGCGAATAAGTAATCGAGAAAGCAAAAGGATAGCTAACGTTGCCTTGGCTCCTCAAGAAGTGGTGCATCATCATCGGTTGGGCGTTTATCGCCGATCAAGCTATCGATATCGGTATCGCCATTAGCATCCGCATCCATATTAGCAACAATCTCATTATCAGCATCAACCGCTTCCTCTTCCCAGAAAGGAAGCGGTTTTTGCGGCCCCTGATCGCGATAAATAATCGCGAGGAGGAAGCCGCTGATAGCGCCGGAGAGATGCCCCTCCCAGGAGATGGTTGAATCGATCCACTCGGTGAACGGGAAGATGCTCCATATGGTGCTTCCATAGATAAAGGCGACCACCAGCGAAACGGCTACCAGCGGGATGTACTTGCGAAGTAAACCGCTAAAAAAGAGGAAGAACAACAGCGCGAAGACCAACCCGCTCGCGCCCACGTGATACACGCCACGGCCAATGCCCCAGGTAAGCAAACCGCTCATAAGCCACATGTACAGGAATGCGCGAAACGCGATCTTGCTGTAAAAGTAGAAGAGAAACCAGGTAAGGATCAGGAGGGGAAGGGTGTTGGACCAGACGTGAGAGAGCGACGAGTGAATAAAGGGGGAGAACAAAATGCCCTTTAACCCGCTCAACTCCCGCGGCATAATGCCCCACTGCAATAGACTCCCACCGAGAACACCGGTTTGATCCACCGCGAATGCAACCCAGGTCAACGACACCCAAACGAAAGAGGGCAAAAACGCCAGCCACGCACGCTTCTTTTCAAAAAGTGGTCCCAAAGGAGGGTTCATGCCATTGCTATCCATTGCAAGCTTCTTTCTATTCCATTCAAATACCCACCTATCGCGAAAATACAAACAAATTTTTTGGCTGCAGCAAAATTCCACATGAAAGCGGTCGTATGCTTTTGGGAAATGGGATAACGAGGTCATGAAGAGACTACGACAAACCGAGGAAGCAACATTACGCGGGTGAACGATGGGGTAAGACGGTGAAGCAAACCGATTAAGGGCTTAAAATGCAGGGCTTTAAAAAAACGATGAGAAGAGTTGAAAATCAACACAGTCTGGTTCCGAAGCAGCCACCACATTAATTAAAACCATTATTTTGTTTGTGAAGTAACTTTTATTGATTATCTTTCGCAAGTATTCTATCAGAAACCAACCCTTCTAATTTTCCCGGCGATGAACTATCTGAAATTCGACAAAGACCAAATGATAAACCTCGAGTACTCCTTATATCGGAACGTACTTAGGACCAACCGTAAGGGAGCGTACCAAAACACTTCCATATCGGGCTGCAACACCACCAAGTACCAAGGCCTCTTGGTGATGCCCGTGCCGTACCTAGATGAAGAGAACCACGTTATCCTCTCCTCGTTCGACGAAACGGTAATTCAACGGGGGGCGGAGTTTAACCTTGGCATCCATCGCTACTCGGGAGGTGAATATAGCCCTAAAGGACATAAATATATCCGCGAGTTTAACTGCGACAGCGTGCCGAAAACCATCTACCGGGTAGGTGGCGTGATCTTATCGAAAGAGATCATGTTCTCCTCCAAGGAGAACCGGCTGATGATACGGTATATCCTGATGGACGCGCATTCACCCACGACCATCCGCTTCAAGCCGTTCCTCGCCTTCCGCCAATCGTCGCAACTGACCCAGGAAAACGATCAGGTAGACAGATCCTACCGCGAGGTGGAGAATGGCATCAGCACCTGCATGTACTTCGGCTACCCAGAGCTGTTCATGCAGTTCAACAAGAAGCCAGAGTTCGTCTACTACCCCGACTGGTATCGCAACATCGAATACCTGCAAGACCTCCAGCGGGGCGACACCTACACCGAGGATCTCTACGTGCCGGGCTACTTCGAGATGCCCATCGAAAAAGGTGAAGAGATACTCTTCTCTGCCGGAGACATCCTGGTAGATACCTCAACCCTTGCCGATGAGTTTAATTTCGAGATAGAAAAGCGGACACCCCGCTCCAGTTTCTACAACTGCTTGAAGAACTCGAGCCACCAGTTTTACTATATTCCCACCCAGGATGAATGCTACCTCCTGGCTGGGTACCCGTGGTTCAAGGTGCGTGCACGCGACCAGTTCATCGCCCTGCCGGGATGTACAATCGCGGTGGACAAGCCAAACGATTTTGAGCGGATCATGGACAGCGCCATCCCCCACCTGCATGACTTCATGGCCGATAAACCCTCTAAGGGTTACCTTAAGCAGGTAGAAGACCCCGATGTGCTGCTATGGGTAATATGGGCACTCCAACAGTATTGGAAAGAACGGAAAGAGGAGTTCAACGAAAAATACCCCACCTTCTTGTACGAGGTGATCGAGTATATCACCGGGGGCAAACACCCCAACCTGGTGGTAGATAGTGACAACGGGCTGCTATTGACATACGGGCGCGACGTGGCGGTCAGCTGGATGAACGCCACGATAGACGACAAACCGGTCAACCCGAGGACAGGGTACCTGGTGGAATTTAACGCGCTGTGGTATAACGCGCTCAAGTTCGCTCAAGAGGTGGCCACCGAAGCGGGCGAGGAGAAGCTGGCCGAAGAGTTTGAAAAACGAGCACGGCTCGTTGGTAACTCCTTCAAGGAAATCTTCCTGAACGAGGCGGGATACCTCTACGATTACGTGGATGGTACCTTTAAAGACCCGGACGTACGGCCCAACATGATTTTCGCCGTATCGCTCCCCTACTCCCCGCTGGAGAGGAGCCAGAAAAAAGCGGTTCTCGACTTTGTCACCAAGGAACTGTTTACACCCCGCGGGATTCGTACCGTGACCCCGAAAAGCGACAAGTTTCACCCCCGGTACGCCGGTAACGAGCAGGAGAAAAAAGTGGCCTACTTCAATGGGATGGCTTTCCCCTGGCTACTGGGAGCCTATATTGAAGCGTACTTGAACGTATTTCAAATGAGTGGGTTATCCCTAACCGACCGGATCATGGTGGAGATGGAGGGGCAGATGCAGAACGATTGCATTGGAACCATCTCTGAGTTCTACGACCCCAACCCGCCTTTCATCGCGCACGGTGCTTACTCGTTTGCCATGAGCGTGGGCGAGTTACTAAGGGCGAAGAAGATTATGAAGCCCTATAAAGAAAAATTGGATCATCATTTAATTACGAACGCATGAGAGCACTAATGTTTGGTTGGGAATTCCCGCCACATATCCTGGGAGGACTGGGAACCGCGAGTTACGGAATGACGAAAGGCATGGCCAAACAGGAAGACCTGGAACTCATTTTCGTGATTCCAAAACCCTCGGGTGACGAAGACCAGAGTTTCATGAAGATCATCGGGGCCAACAACACTCCCATCGTCTGGCGCGACGTGGCACCGGAAACGGTGAAGTCGAGGTTCGAGAAGTACATGGACCCCAACGAGTACTACCGCCTGAGGGACAACATCTACGCCGACTTCAACTACATGCACACCAACGACATGGGGTGTATCGAGTTCTCGGGTAGATACCCGCAGAACATACTGGAGGAGACCAACAACTACTCCATCGTGGCAGGGGTAATCGCACGCGCGTACGACTTCGACGTGATTCACGCGCACGACTGGCTAACGTACCCCGCCGGGCTTCACGCGAAGAGTGTATCGGGTAAGCCGGTAGTCATCCACGTGCACGCCACCGAGTTCGACCGTAGCCGGGGGAAACCGAATCCCACCGTGTACGGAATCGAAAAAAACGGGATGGACAACTGCGACCACATCATCTGCGTAAGCGAGCACACGCGGCGTATCGTGATTGAGAACTACCATCAACCGCACTGGAAAGTGACCGCCGTGCACAACGCGGTAGAGCCGCTCAGCCCAGATATCGAAGCGATCGAGCGCATCTCGGGAGTGCCCGAGAAAGTGGTCACCTTCTTGGGACGCATCACCATGCAAAAGGGACCCGAGTTCTTCGTGGACGCGGCGACGCAGGTGATTCAGAAAACCGACCATATCCGGTTCGTGATGGCAGGCAGCGGCGATATGATGGATGAGATGATCGCGCTGGTGGCCGATCGTGGCATCGCGCATAAGTTCCACTTCACCGGCTTCCTACGCGGAAAACAGGTGTACGAGTTGCTCAAGTCGAGCGATGTCTACGTCATGCCCTCGGTGTCGGAACCCTTCGGCATCTCGCCCCTCGAAGCGATGCAATGCAACGTGCCAAGCATCATCTCCTACCAGTCGGGCTGCTCGGAGATCCTGACCAACGTGATAAAAACCGACTACTGGGACGTGGATTCGATGGCCGATGCCATCTACTCCATATGCACCTACCCCGCCATGGCCGAACACCTGAAGGTGGAGGGCAAACGGGAGGTGGACAACATCAAGTGGGAAGATGCCGGTCTCAAGATCCGGAAGATATATGACAGTCTCGTTTCATGACAGATACAAATAATAAATCGTATGAAGAATATTTGCTTTTACTTTCAAGTGCACCAACCCTTTCGACTAAAAAGGTACCGTTTTTTCAATATTGGCAATGATCACTACTACTACGATGATTTTGCCAACGAGGAGATTTTGCAACAGATAGCCGCCCGCTCCTTCATACCGGCTAACCGGATGTTGCTCGACCTAATCAATCAGTATAAAGGGAAGTTCAAGGTGGCGTTCTCCATATCGGGAGTAGCGCTGGAACAGATGGAAATTTACACCCCCGAGATAATCGACGGGTTCCGGGAATTGAGCAAAACCGGGCAGGTTGAGTTCCTGGCAGAGACCTACGCTCACTCGCTGGCCAGCCTTTTCGATCCGGAGGAGTTCCAAGCACAGGTCAAACATCACGCCAGTCGCATCGAGATGCTGTTTGGTCAAAAACCAACCGTGTTCCGCAACACGGAGCTTATCTACTCCGACGACATTGCCGAGACCGTGTTCGATATGGGGTTCACCAAGATGATTACCGAGGGAGCCAAGCACGTCCTCGGGTGGAAAAGCCCCAACTACGTTTACCAGGCAGAGAATACCCCGAAACTAAAGTTGCTGCTCAAGAACAGCCGCTTTAGCGACGACATCGCCTACCGTTTTTCGAACTACGGCTGGAGCGAGTACCCCCTCACCGCTGACAAGTACATTGCCTGGATCGCGGCCACCCCAAAGGAGGAGCAGGTGATTAACCTCTTTATGAATTACGAGACGTTTGGTAACCTGCAGCCGGCCCACAGCGGTATCTTCGAGTTCATGAAGGCACTGCCCAGGTTCGCGGAAGAAAAGGGAATCGGGTTTGTCACCCCCTCAGAGGCGCTGGACAAGCTGAAGCCGATTGGTACGCTGAGCGTGCCGAATACCATCTCATGGGCTGATGAAGAACGTGACGTGAGCGCGTGGTTAGGCAACGAACTGCAAAAAAGCGCGCTAAACGCCCTCTACGAAGTGGGTGAGCGGGTGCGCCTCTGCACCGATAGGCGGCTCAAGCAAGATTGGATCTACTTGCAGACCAGCGACCACTTCCATTACATGTCTACCAAGCATTTCGGGAGCGGCGAAAGCCAGTTTAGCCCCTACATGTCACCTTACGATGCGTTCAATAACTACATGAACGTGCTGAGCGACTTTATCGTCCGGGTAAAAGCACAGTATCCTGACACGGTTGGCAACGAGGAGCTCAACGCGTTGCTGACTACCATCCACAATCAGGAGATGGAGATCAAGAAGCTGCAGACAAAGCTAAAAACGGTGTTAAGCAGCAACGAGGAGCAGCTGGTCGAGAAGTCGACGAAAAAAGCACCGGTGAAAAAGGAACAGCCAAAAAAAGCACCGGTAAAAAAAGAGCCGGAGAAATAAGAACCGCGAACCAAGTAGTGTAACGGTTCACGGCCCTTTCATTGGCTTACAGCCTAACAGTAATAACTGTACAAAACTTATCGACCCCGCCTGATCACAACTAACAAGCGGGGTCGATGGTTTATAGTTACTTCTTATTATTTCGCGTAACTCACGGCACGCGTTTCGCGAATCACCGTGATCTTCACCTGACCGGGATAGGTCATCTCGGTCTGTATCTCCCGGGCGATTTCAGCCGAAAGTTTCTCGGTATCCTTATCGTCAATCTTGTCGGCACCCACGATCACGCGGAGCTCACGACCCGCCTGTATCGCGTAGGTCTTCACCACGCCGGGATAAGAGAGCGCTAGCTGCTCCAAGTCGTTCAACCGCTTGATGTACGCCTCCACGATCTCACGCCGTGCCCCCGGGCGGGCGCCCGAGATGGCGTCGCACACCTGCACGATAGGTGCCAGAAGGGTGGTCATCTCCACCTCATCGTGGTGTGCACCGATAGCGTTGCAGATATCCGGCTTCTCCTTGTACTTCTCTGCCAGTTTCATCCCCAGAATCGCGTGCGGCAATTCCGGCTCGTCGTCTGGCACCTTACCGATATCGTGTAGCAGACCGGCGCGTTTCGCCCTCTTGGGGTTCAATCCCAGCTCCGCGGCCATGATCGCGCACAGGTTGGCCGTCTCACGGGAGTGCTGCAGCAGGTTCTGCCCATACGAAGAGCGGTACTTCATCTTCCCCACCATCCGGATCAACTCCGGGTGCAGGCCATGAATCCCCAGGTCGATCATGGTTCGTTTTCCAGTCTCCACGATCTCCTCCTCTATCTGAGTCTTCACCTTCGACACCACCTCCTCAATGCGGGCAGGGTGTATGCGGCCATCAGCCACCAGCTGATGAAGCGAGAGGCGGGCTATTTCGCGTCGTACCGGATCGAATCCCGATAAAACAATAGCCTCCGGGGTGTCGTCAACGACGATCTCCACACCCGTGGCTGCCTCCAACGCCCTAATGTTGCGTCCCTCACGGCCAATGATACGTCCCTTCACCTCGTCGGAATCGATGTGAAACACCGTGACCGCATTTTCGATGGAAGTCTCTGTCGCCACCCGCTGAATCGCTTGAACGACAATCCGCTTCGCCTCCTTATTCGCAGAGAGCCGGGCATCTTCCATGATATCGTTAACGTACGACTGGGCATCGACCTTGGCCTCCTCCTTTAATGACTCCACGAGACGCTCTTTCGCCTCTTCTGCCGAAAGCCCGGAGATGGTTTCCAGCCTCTCGACAGACTGCCGGTGCACCCGCTCCAGCTCTGCTCCCTTCTTATCCAGGAACTCTTGCTGACTCACCAAGTTGGCCCGTACCTCCTCCACTTCAGCATTCTTTTTGTTCAGCTCCTCTTGCCGCTGGTTAAGGGTCATCTCTCGCTGCTTCAGCCTGTTCTCGTTGTTTTGAAGCTTCGCGGCTCGCGCGTTGGCCTGCTTTTCCGCTTCGGTCTTCATGGCCAAAGCATCCTCCTTCGCCTCCAGCAAAATCTTCTTTTTTATCACTTCCGCATCCTTCTCCGCATCGCTCAAAATATTCTGGGCGCGGGAATTGGCCATCTTACCGGTCACGTACCATGCAATCGCTGCACCGACGATCAAACCGATAATTCCTATCACTATTTCCATATCGCGTATTATTAAATTAAAATGGTTTTTTATCCTCTCCCGGCGGCGAACCGCACTCCGATACGCGTTATACCCGGGGGAGGATATTACCCTTGATTCCAAAAAAAATCGCACCCGATTGCCTGCATCACTTTCCATGCAAACAAAAGGTGCGGTCAAGTTAAGAGCCACGCTTAGGTTACCAATGCGCTATCTCTTTAGATAATCATCCAACTCACTGATTAATGAATCGATCTTATCTTCGAAGGGTTTCGTGTTATTCTTATCTCCCAGAGTAAAATTCTCTGCCACTGCCTGAATGGCCGTCAT
>DUPB01000247.1 GCA_012838585.1 Bacteroidales bacterium | reverse complement strand
GAGTGGAAGCCTTACCTGCGGGATCCCGAAACGCTGGTCCGCTACTGGGCGGTGCCGGGTACCCCGGGTTACACGCACCGGGTGGGGGGACTGGAGAAGGACCGACTCACCGGGGCCATCTCTACGCAACCCGATAATCACCAGAAGATGGTAGATACACGCGCAGACAAGATCAGACGGATCGCGGAACACCTGCCGGAACAGGAGGTACTAGGCGACAAGGATGCCGATACCCTGATCGTTGGGTGGGGCGGCACGTACGGCCACCTGCTGGAGGCGATGATCCAATTGCGTAATAGCGGCAAGAAGGTGGCGCTGGCCCACTTCAGGCATATCAACCCGCTACCCAAGAACACCCACGAGCTGCTCAAACAGTACAAGAAGGTGATCGTGGCGGAACAGAACAGCGGGCAGTTCGCGGCCTACCTGAGCGGCAGGTTCAAGGACGTGAGCCACCTCTACCGGTACAACAAGGTGGAGGGACAGCCCTTTAAGGTGAGCGAACTGGTGGAAGCATTCACGAAAATAATGGAGGAAAAATAGCTATGAACGCGACAACCATACAAGAACAAACACGCCTTCCAAAAGACTACAAAAGCGCTATCCCGGTGCGCTGGTGCCCGGGATGTGGTGACTATGCGATCCTCTCGTCCATACACCGGGCGATGGCCGAACTGAACATCGAGCCGCACGAGACGGCGGTCATCTCGGGAATCGGTTGCTCATCGAGGCTCCCATACTACATGAGCACCTACGGCTTCCATAGCATCCACGGCAGGGCGGCCGCCATCGCCACGGGGGTGAAGGTGGCCAATCCCAACCTGAACGTCTGGGTGACGACCGGTGACGGCGACTCGCTGGCCATCGGTGGGAACCACTTTATCCACGCTATCCGTAGGAACATCGATATTAACATCGTCCTCTTCAACAACAAGATTTACGGTCTCACCAAGGGGCAGTACTCACCCACCTCCGACAAGGGGTTCATCTCCAAGTCATCGCCATACGGCACGGTGGAAGAGCCGTTTAGGCCGGCAGAGCTGGCGTTCGGGGCGAGGGGTACCTTCTTTGCCCGTTCACTCGACATGGACGTGAAGAACCTGACCGATATGCTGGTGGAGGCGGCGCAACACAAAGGTACCGCGGTGGTGGAGGTGCTGCAGAACTGCGTCATCTTCAACGATGGTAGCCACAGCAAGATCAGCGACCGGGAATGGCGGGCCGATAACACGTTACTGCTGCAGCACGGCGAGAAGATGATCTTCGGGAAAGAGGAGAACCGGGGGATCGTACTGGAGGGGTGGAACCTGAAGGCGGTGACCATCGGTGAAGATGGGTACACGCTCGATGACGTGCTGGTGCACGATGCCACCACCAAAGACAACACCCTGCATATGAAGCTGGCGCTGATGGAGCTGGCCGACGGACTTCCCGTGGCACTGGGCGTGATACGGCGGGTGGAAGCACCCACGTACGAGCGGGAGGTGGAGCGGCAGATCGCGGAAGTAAAGGGGCGGTCGCCGCAAGATTCGCTCACCCAGTTCCTGCTGAACTCACCCAACGTCTGGGAGGTCAAGTAACTGCACTTTCTTTGCTATCAAGGTCTTTGCTTTCAGAGCGAAGACCTTCGCTCGTTTTATGGGGACACATCCTGCGAAAGTCGCGTTGAAAAAGAAAAGCTGTTTGAGGCGAAGCTGAGTTCTTTTCTTTTAGCGATCAAGCAGCTGATGGGTCATGAAACGAGCGTCAGTCGAGCTTGAAAGCAAAGACAACAGACAATCAAAAAAGCAACGAGTTAATACTGGACGAAACTGCTTAACGAACTTTTGATTTCCTGCGCTTTATTTCCTGCTGAATAAACTGGAGCTCGCGGCTGGTCTGCCCCTCTACCGAGGAGTTCTCCTCCGCCCGGCGGAAGAGGTAGGGCATCATGGTGCGCACCTTGCCGTAGGGAACGTACTTGGCCACGTTGTACCCCTGCTCGGCCAAGACGTGGGTGAGGTTATCACTCATGCCGTACAGCTGCGAGAAGAAGATAGCTGGGTGGTTCCTGGGCAACCCCTTCTCGTCAATCAGGTTGGCCAGCAGCAGCGAGCTCTCCTCGTTGTGCGTGGCGACCATGAAGTCGATCGTGTCGACATGATCCAACAGGTAGCGAATGGCGGCATCGAAATCGCGGTCGGTCGACACCTTATCGGGCTGAATAGGGCACGGGTAGTTCATCTCTACCGCGCGCTCCCGCTCCATCTCCATGTACGCGCCCCGCACGATCTTGAGTCCGAACCGGAATCCCCCTTGCAGGGCCATCTCATGGTGCTTCTTCATCCGATCAAAACCGTCGTGCCGATAGAGCTGGTAGGTATTCTGCACGATCGCCTTCTCCTTGTTATAGCGCGCCATCAGCTTCATCACCATATCATCCAGCACGGGTTGTATCCAGGAGTGCTCGGCATCGACCATCACGGGTACCCCCAACTCGTAACCCCGTTTATAAATCGCCTCTACCCGCTCCTCTACCCGCTTTAACTCGGCCTGTTCCTCGTTGGTCAGAGGTTCATTGGCGCTCACCTTGCCCAGCAGATCCAGTCGCCCTATCCCGGTAATCTTGAAGACGCTGAATGGCACGCTCGGGTGATCCTTGGCGAACTCCACGGTGCGAATCACCTCGCGGCAGGTGGCGTCGAACACCTCGTCCGTCTCCCTCCCCTCCTGCGCGTAATCCATGATGGAGAGCACGTTCCGCCTGG
>DUPB01000027.1 GCA_012838585.1 Bacteroidales bacterium | reverse complement strand
GCAGCTTCGAGGGTTTTCCCGTATCATTTTTTAGGTGATAGTCGATGTTGACGTCCGCGCTTGTTTCTGTTACTTTCGGGGTGGAGATATAGACACCGGGACCGCCGTGGTCCGACATCGAGAAGTGCTTGTCGCCCGTTGTGATCAAGTGTACCGGGCGATAAATACCCCCGAAAAAGGTGAAGTCGGCGGATAAAGGGGCTATATCCTCATGAAAGCTATTGTCTACCTTAACGGCAATATATTGCTCTCCCGAAGCGTCCAGGTGTGGAGTCAAATCGATGTTGAAGGCGGAATAGCCCCCTATATGCTTTCCTGCGAATTTCCCGTTTACATGTACTTCTGTTACCTGATTGGCTCCTTCAAACCGGAGGAAATACCGTTTCCCGGTTTCCGGCAGTAAGCTGAACCACCTTTTGTACCAGGCGATACCCTGGTAATAACCCCGTCGTTCATCAGCCAGCACATCCTTGTCGTTCCATGTGTGGGGCAACTCTACCGTTTGCCAGTTCAACGTGCGTTTGTTGGGGTGCACTACAGAAGCACTGTCACCTTTCGCGAATTGCCATCCCGAATTGAGCGTGATGGAAGTTCGTCCCCCCTGTTCTGCCTGACCCATTGCCCAGCAGCTACTAATGGAAATAAAGGCCGAAATAAGAATAACCGTTCTTTGCATACAAATGTTTATTTGCCATCAAAGAACGGGAATTTGTGGCTTAGCAGTGGAAAAATTTGTTACATAATAGGGGAGATAGGTTACCTACCCCTCTACTCTTCCCAAACGAGGTAGGCCGATACCAGCCAGTGGTTGAGCTTGTTCTCGCTGATTGAAGTGGACTCCGGAATGCTGATGGTGAGGGTGTGGCTGCCTGGGGCGATGTCCTTTAGAACCACCTCTACCGGTGGTACATCGCTTCCCGGGCACCAGTTGCTGCGGGAGAGGTCGGACGATGCCAGGGGCTCCTCGATCTCCTTCACCTCTCGTTGTCCCCCACGGCCGATAAAGGCCATGGGACGCGTGCGGAGCCAAACGCCCGAGGTGGGGTTAAACCGTCGGAAGGAGGCGCAGTCGGTGCGCCAGGGGAGGAAATTCAACACCTCATTACCGTCCACGTAAAGGATGTTGCGTTGAGGACGAAACTCGTCACCACCGGAGTGGCCACCATGGCCGGTAGTGATGTATTTGAGGCGGCAGTTTTTCGCGTTCGGGGGAAGCGTGAAGTCGATTACCACATCCCGCCTGGAGAAGATGTCCGGGTGTTTCTGCCCGATGTAGTAGTTGGTGTTGATCAACGGCTCCACGTGTAGCCGCGGCTTCGTGTCGCCGGGTATGGCGCTTTCGGTGAAGGTGAACCGGGCGTCTACCTTGTACCCTTCGGCAGTCCAGGTATCCACGTAGATACCCACGTACGCTTCGCCTTCCAGCAGGGGGAGGAGGTCGGTAATATCCTGTTTCCAGGTAACCTCTTCGGCCCACCCATCAATGTAGACCGGCCGGCGCTTCGCGGAGACCGAGTCCTCGTTGTTGCTAAAATGGCCTACGCCAAACGGGGTCATAAACCGCATAAGCTCCACGGTGGGGAGGTACCCCTCTCCCCGGATAATCCCGGGGAGTTGCTCGTAACGCACCGTATCGTGTGGTGGGTACTTGGCCCGGCCAGCTGCCACGTCGATCATGTTGATGGCCGATGTGCGGGGGATCACGAAACAGGAGCCCGACTTATCCCAGGGGTCGCCATTCGAGACCAGCGTGATCTCTATTTCCGCTTCAGTATATTGGGAGAATTGGGGAACCGCTATTTTTTTTAGCGCGATCCGTCCATTTCCCAAGTAGGTAACCCCATCCTTTTCAACTACACCGTTCGGGTAGTCCGAAGGGTTGAACAACACGGGGGTGCCCTGGAATAACTCTACGATGACCGGTGCTTGGGTGCGTTGGGCGGCGACCGTGAGGGTCGCGGCTAAAGTGAACAATAAAAGCAGTGTCCGTTTCATACGATGCATACGATTAAAGTATTGTTGACGGCTGGGTATATGAAACCTGTCGGTTTCATAAAAAACAGCGTAAACGCAAAACAAAATGGAAATAATGAACGCGAATGTACGAAAAAAAACTATATTCGCGTGGGAACCCATCCATTCACAAACCCTTTGTGGCTATGCGTGTAAAAGAGATCATACAGCTTATCGAGCAGGTGGCGCCCCTGCCGTTGCAGGAGGAGTACGACAATAGCGGCCTTCAGGTGGGCGATCTGAACCGGGAGGTTACCGGTGCGCTGCTCGCGATTGATGTTACCGAGAACGTGATGGACGAGGCCATTTCACTGGGGTGCAACCTCATTATCTCGCACCATCCCCTGGCGTTTCGTCCCTTTAAGTCGTTGACCGGTAGGAGTTACGTGGAGCGCTGCATCATCAAGGCGGTCAAGCACGACATCGTTGTCTACGCGGCGCACACCAACCTCGACAACGCCTGGAACGGGGTCAACTTCAAGCTGGCGGAGAAGCTGGAGCTGCAGAACGTGAAGATCCTTGAGCCCAAAAGGGGGGCGCTGCTCAAATTCGTGACCACCGTGCCGGTACAGCAGGCAGATAGCGTGCGCAATGCCCTATTTAACGCGGGTGCCGGCCATATCGGTAACTACGATAGCTGCAGCCATAACCTCACCGGTCAAGGAACCTTTCGGGCCAAGGAGGGAGCGCATCCCCACGTGGGGGAGGTGAACAGGCTTCATTTCGAGGAGGAGGTACGGGTTGAAACCGTTATCCCGGCCATGAAAAAAGAGGAAGTGCTGCGGGCACTCCTGGCGGTACACCCGTACGAGGAGCCCGTCTACGATCTGTACCCGATCGAGAACGTTTGGCCAAGGAGCGGCAGCGGGGTCGCGGGCGTTCTTCCGGAGCCGATGCCTGAGCAGGAGTTCCTCTACCTGCTTAAGGACCTTTTCAACCTGCCCGTCATACGGCACTCGAAGATGCGGGGCAGGGAGATCCGGGACGTAGCCCTTTGTGGCGGCGCGGGTGCCTTTCTGATACCAAAGGCGATCGCTTACGGGGCTGACGCGTTCATCACGGGAGAGGCCAAGTACAACGATTACCATGACGTGGAAGACAAGCTGCTGCTCGCGGTGGTGGGGCATCACGAGTCGGAAATTTGCACGAAAGAGATCTTTTATGAGCTAATATCCAGAAAATTTCCTACCTTTGCACTACATAAATCGGCGTTTGATTCGAACCCGGTTAAGTACTTGTGAAAGAGCGGTTCGACTTGTTCCCGCGTTTACAGTAAAGGTGTGGTGATGAAACGGTTGGTTTGACGTTGCATCGCTACTTTTTTGTTAAAACATCGGTGTGATCGGTTCAAGCCAAGGGGTTAAACGGCTTGAAAAACCCCGCCCACAAAGGGTCCGAATACAACTACTATCAAATATTATAGCTATGGCGACAAAAAAGAAAAGTACTGAACAGGAGATATCGGTAGAAGATAAATTGAAAGCATTGTATACACTGCAATCCTACCTGTCGGAAATCGACCGTATCAAAACGCTTCGGGGCGAACTGCCGTTAGAGGTGGCCGACCTGGACGACGAGATCGCGGGTTTGGGAACGCGGATCAATAACTTCGAGCTCGAGCTGCAAGAGCTGGATACGAACACCAAGCTGCAGAAAGGGAAGATCGAAACCAGCAAGGCGAGAATCGAGAAATACAATACCCAGCTCGATAACGTGCGCAATAGTAAGGAGTACGACCACCTGTCGAAAGAGATCGAGTTTGAAACGCTGGAGATTGAACTGGCTGAAAAACATATTCGCGAGTATGGACAGGATATGGAGAACATTAAGGAGCAGATCGATATAGCCAATGAGCAGCTCAAGGATAAAACCTCCGACCTGGAGCACAAGAAGAAGGAGTTGGACGATATTATCTCCGAAACGAAGTCGCAAGAAGAGACCATACGGGAAAAGGCCAAGAAGACCGAAAAAAGTATCGACCCGAGGTTGCTGGCCGCATTTAAGCGCATCCGCAAAAACGCGCGAAACGGGTTGGGCGTGGTGCTCATTCAGCGCGGTGCCTGCGGGGGTTGCTTCAACAAGATCCCCCCGCAGAAGCAGATGGATATCAAGTTGGGCAAAAAGGTGATCGTGTGCGAGTATTGCGGCCGTATCATGATCGACCCCGAAATGGTGGGGGTTAAAGAGAAGTAGGCATTGACAGGAACCCGATATTCAACGATCAACTGCCAAACTATTTAAACGAAACAGATGGCCAAACGAATTAAAATCAAAAAAGGGTTGCGTATCCCGCTGCTTGGTGAGCCGGACGAGCGGCTTCTGGGGACGGTGACCAGCGAGCAGGTGCGAATATGCCCGGAAGACTACCCCGGTGTGACCCCCAGGTTAACCGTTAAGGTGGGTGACACGGTGAAAGCCGGCTCTCCCTTGTTTCACGAGAAGGATCATCCCGAGATGGTGTTCGTTTCGCCCGTGAGCGGGGTTGTGGCCGAGGTGGAGCGGGGCGAACGGCGCCGAATCCTCAACATCGCGATTAAAAGCGACCGGCTGAACGAGCGGATTGAGTTCGGCGAGAAGGAGGTGAGCAACCTCTCGCCGGAAGAGGTGAAGGGGGCGATCCTCGAGGCCGGACTGTGGTTCGCGATACGGCAACGGCCATACGATATCGTGGCGTTGCCGGACAGGTCGCCCCGGGATATATTCGTGACCGGGTTTGACTCCTCGCCATTGGCTCCATCGTACGACTTTATACTGCAGGGGCAAGAGGAGGAGTTGCAGGTCGGGTTGAATGCGTTGGCCAAGTTAACCGCCGGAAAGGTCTACCTTTCCATAAGCGCCAACAGCACCAGCCGCGCCCTGAAGCAAGCCAAGAACGTGGAGCTCTACGAGTTCGATGGGCCCCATCCTGCCGGGAACGTGGGGGTGCAGATCAACCACATCAAGCCGGTGAACCGGGGTGAAGTGGTCTGGACGCTCAATGCGCTGAATGTGGTGTTGATAGGGCGCCTGTTCAAGAACGGCACGGTCGACCTTACCCGCACCGTGGCACTGACCGGCTCGGAGGTGAAGGAGAAGGGCTATTACAAGATGCTAATCGGCACGGAGCTGTCGTCGCTCTTTAAAGGAAACGTCACCGAGGGTATCTCGCTCCGCTACATCAGCGGTAACCCATTGACCGGCAGGAAGATTGAAGAGGACGGGGTGCTGAGGGCCTATGATGCCCAGGTGACGGTGATACCCGAGGGCGATGACGTGCACGAGGTCTTAGGCTGGGCTTCACTCTCCCCGAAACGGTACAGCGCCGGTGGCACCTACCTGAACCTGAAAAAAAGGTACCGGATGGATGCCCGCTTGTTGGGTGGCCCAAGGGCCATTATCGTATCCAACGAGTACGATAAGGTGTTTCCGATGGATATCTTCCCGGAACAGCTCATCAAGGCCACCCTGGCCTTCAACATCGAAAAGATGGAGCGCCTGGGTATTTACGAGGTGGCACCCGAGGACTTCGCCCTCTGCGAGTTCGTGGATACCTCGAAGCTGGAACTGCAGCGCATTATCCGTACCGGGCTCGACCTGCTTCGCAAGGAGGTAGAGTAGGGCTTCCCGATTAGAACGCGATAGACGTGAGGGACATGATGACGAGTAAAAACTATAAAAGATATCATTTTGAGAGCGTTAAGAAAATACCTGGATAAGATAAAACCGAATTTTGAGGAGGGTGGGAAGCTGCATTGGCTCTATTCCACGTTCGAGGCGTTCGAGTCGTTTCTCTTCGTGCCGAACACGACATCAAAATCGGGGGTGCATATTCACGATGCACGTGATTCCAAACGGACGATGGTGATCGTGATCATCGCGCTTATTCCCGCGTTGCTCGTGGGAATGTACAACGTGGGGCTCCAGCACTACATGGCTATTGGGCAGGAGGTGAGCTGGTTCACCCAATTCCTCTACGGGCTGATTGCCATGCTGCCACAGATCGTGGTCTCATACGCGGTGGGGCTCGGGATTGAGTTCGCGGTGGCGCAGGTAAAAAAAGAGGAGGTGGCCGAAGGCTTCCTGGTATCGGGAATCCTTATCCCCATGATCTTACCAGTAGACACCCCACTCTGGATGATTGCCCTGGCTACCGCTTTCGCCGTGGTCTTCGCGAAGGAGGTGTTTGGTGGCACGGGTTACAACGTGTTTAACGTGGCGCTGGTCGCCCGGGCCTTTCTGTTCTTTTCCTACCCCTCCAAGATGTCGGGCGACCAGGTCTGGGTGCGAACCGCTGACACCTTTGGTATGGGTGGAGGCACCGTGCTGGATGGCTACTCGGGTGCGACGCCGCTTGGGCAGATCGCGACTACCGAGGCGGCCAGTTTTAGCGGGTTTACATTTCAAGGCATTACCGGTCAACCCCTTTCGATCAGCGATATGTTTTTCGGCTTTATCCCCGGGTCGATCGGGGAGGTCTCTACCTTCGCGATTCTCTTGGGAGCCATCCTGCTGATAGCTACCGGCGTGGGTAGCTGGAAAACCATGTTGGCCGTTTTCCTTGGAGGGGGAGTAACCGTGTTGATTACCAATCTCTTTGCGCAAAATGCCCTTATGGAGATGCCCATGCATTATCACTTCTTGCTGGGTGGGTTCGCGTTTGGGGCCGTCTTTATGGCCACCGACCCGGTCACCTCGGCCAGAACGGAGAAAGGGAAGTGGATTTATGGCTTCCTTATCGGGGTGATCGCGATTACCATACGGGTCTTTAACCCCGGCTACCCCGAGGGAATGATGCTGGCTATCCTGTTTATGAACATCTTCGCACCCTTGATTGACTTTTACGTGGTGGACGCCAATATCAAGCGTCGTCTCAAGCGTGCGGCGGCGGTAAAGGCAACGAACGATCAATAACGAGAGGAGTATGGCTATGAATAGAGAAAGCAATGCATATACCATTTTGTACGCGGTGGTAATGGTCGTGGTGGTGGCGCTGGGCCTGGCCCTTACGCACCAACTGCTCAAAGACCGACAAGTCGAGAACGAGAATATCGATAAGATGCAACAGATATTGCGTTCGCTGAATGTTGACGTGACCGCCGATGAAGCCCTCGATCGATATGGTCAGCTGATACAGAACGCGTACCTGATTGACGAACAGGGTGTGAAAGTGGCCGAAACGGAGGGTACCGCACCCCAGGATCCCGCTTTTTCAACTGAGCTGGGCGACCCGGAGGCGAAGGGGTTGCCGGTCTACGAGGCGGTGGTGGACGGCTCCCTCAAGTACGTGATCCCGATGAGCGGGGCGGGTCTCTGGGGTGCTATATGGGGGTACATGGCTATCGAGGCTGATGGAAGCACTATTTATGGCGCGGAGTTCGATCACTCCGGTGAGACACCCGGGTTGGGTGCTGAGATAGCCGATACTTCCTTTAAGCAACAGTTTCAAGGGAAACAGCTGTTTCGGGATGGTGAATTTCGCTCCGTCGCGGTGGTCAAGCCGGGTAGGACGGATGCTCACCGCGATTACGTGGATGGTATCTCGGGTGGGACCATCACCAGCCAGGGTGTCGATAAGATGCTGCGTGAAAGCGTGGGTGCGTACCGCGATTTTTTGATAAAGCTAAACATGGCTAACCAATAGGTAATGGCCGATTACAATAGAAAGAACATGGCACTGTTATCAAGCAAGACCAAAGCGGCACTGTTGGGACCGCTCAATAAAAACAACCCCGTCCTCGTTCAGGTACTTGGAATCTGTTCGGTCCTCGCGGTTACTTCCAAGTTGGAACCCTCTATCGTGATGGCCATCTCCGTAACGTTGGTAGTGGCATTTGGGAACGTGATTATCTCGCTGTTGCGAAAAAGTATCCCCAACCGCATCCGCATCATTGTTCAACTGGTGGTAGTCGCTTCGCTGGTGACCATCGTGAGCGAGGTGTTGAAAGCCTTCGCGTACGATGTGAACAAACAGCTTTCGGTATTCGTGGGCCTGATTGTCACCAACTGTATCCTTATGGGTCGCCTGGAGGCGTTTGCCCTTGGTAACGGACCTTGGCCCTCTTTTTTGGATGGGATAGGCAATGGACTGGGATACGGATGGATATTGATCGTGGTCGGTTTCTTCCGGGAGTTATTGGGTTCGGGTACCCTGATGGGGCACCAAGTAATTCCGCAAGCGTTTTACGACGCGGGTTACCAGGACAACGGGCTGATGATGCTCGCCCCTATGGCTATCCTGCTGGTAGCCTGTATTATCTGGGTGCATCGAGCGGTGAACAAGGAGTTGCAGGAAGAGACCAATTGACTAGAGGGGGTAACCCGTGAACAACTCAAGTACGGTTTATAGAGGAAACATAATTTGAACGGTATATGGAAGCGATTAGCCTGATTGTTAGATCAATATTTGTCGATAACATGATTTTCGCCTACTTCCTGGGGATGTGTTCATTCCTGGCGGTATCGAAAGATGTGAAGACAGCGATGGGATTGGGGATTGCCGTTACCTTCGTGCTGGTAATCACCCTTCCAATCAACTACCTGCTTGAAAATTACGTGCTAAAGGCGGGTGCGCTCGCTTGGCTGGGTGATGATTTCGCCAACGTGGACCTGAGCGTCTTTAGCCTGCTTATCTTTATAGCCATCATCGCCTCCTTCACGCAGATCGTGGAGATGGTGATCGAGCGGTTTAGCCCTGCCCTCTACTCTTCGCTGGGCATCTTTCTGCCCCTTATCGCGGTGAATTGCGCCATCCTGGGAGGGTCGCTGTTTATGCAGCAACGCGAGTTTCCCAATATTGGGATGGCCACGGCCTATGGCTTCGGCTCCGGGATAGGGTGGTTGCTGGCAATCGTGGGGATGGCGGCTATCCGCGAGAAGTTGGAGTACTCCAACGTGCCTAAGCCGCTGAAGGGGTTGGGTATTGCCTTTATTATCACCGCCCTGATGGCCCTCGGGTTCATGAGCTTCGCGGGAATCGATATGTAATGAAGTAGACAAATGAAATAGCATCAAGGGTATGGGTCCATTAGTAAACGTGGCGATGTTGACGATCTTGACGAGCGTCGTGGTGTTCCTGGTAATTATCCTGGTCCTCGTGATCATGATCCTCGTGGCCAAGGCCAAGCTGGTGCCGTCGGGCAACGTGAAGATCACGATTAACGGTGAGAAAGAGCTTGAGGTGCCGATGGGGAACACGTTGCTGAACACTTTACAGTCTAACCAGATATTTCTCTCCTCCGCTTGTGGGGGTGGAGGCACCTGCGGTGAGTGCCGCTGCCGGGTAACCGATGGGGGAGGTGAGATACTTGCCACCGAAAAGGTGCACTTTACACGCAAGGAGCAGTTGAACAACTGGCGGTTGAGTTGCCAGGTGAAAGTGAACGGTGACCTCGCCATCACGATCCCCGAAGAGGTGTTCGGCGTTAAGGAGTGGGAGTGCGAGGTGGTCTCCAACCGCAACGTGGCCTCGTTCATCAAGGAGTTCGTGGTGAAGCTGCCGGAAGGGGAGATACTCAACTTCCAGCCGGGCGCGTACTGCCAGATACGGGTACCCAAGTTTCACGCGGTCCGTTATTCCGACTTCGATATCGACGAGCGGTACAAGGGAGAGTGGGATCGATTCAAGATGTGGGACCTGGTCTGCAAGAACGATGAAGATACCGTGCGCGCTTACTCCATGGCCAACTTCCCTGCCGAAGGGAATATCATCACGCTTAACGTGCGGATAGCGACACCGCCGTTCGACAGGGCGAAAGGTACCTGGATGAAGGTGAACCCGGGTATCGTCTCCTCATACATCTTTAACCTGAAACCGGGAGATAAGGTGATGATGTCGGGACCGTACGGTGAGTTCCACCCCATCCTCGATAGTAAACGGGAGATGCTGTGGATCGGGGGTGGTGCCGGGATGGCTCCTTTACGCTCGCAGATCATGCACCTGACCAAAACGTTGAGGGTGACCGACAGGAAGATGTCCTACTTCTACGGGGCAAGGGCGTTGGTCGAGGCGTTCTACCTGGAAGACTTTTACGAGTTGGAGAGGGAGTTCCCCAACTTCTCGTTCCACTTGGCGCTTGACCGTCCCGATCCGGCGGCAGATGCGGCGGGCGTGAAGTACACACCGGGCTTTGTTCATCAGGTGATCTACGACACTTACCTCAAAGAGCACGAGACACCCGAAGATATCGAGTACTACATGTGCGGTCCCGGCCCCATGGCCGATGCTGCTCAACGCATGCTCGATAGCTTAGGGGTGCCACCGGAGATGATCATGTTTGACGACTTTGGGTAGGCAGTCGTCGTTACAATTGTAAAAAATGCTGTTTCGTGGAAGGTAGTAGAAGGGGCGGGTGAAATAGCCGTTACAAAACGAAGCAGTGGAGGGCTACACACTGGCAAATTGAAACTTTTTTGAAGAAAACGCGGGAAAAATTTTGCAAGTTCACTTTTTCATGTTTACTTTGCATCCGTTCATTTCAGGTAAAGTATACACAATGTACACCTACATCGCTATTCTAGTCGTCTCTATTATTGTCCTTCTGCATGTCATCGGGGGGTGAGACTGGAATATCGTTGGATGAACAAAAAAATATAAGGATAACCTTTCTCACCCCGTGGGAAAGGTTTTTTGCATTTAAGGGTAAGCATAATTATTAAGGAAACAGCATGGAGCGTATTTATGTTTTTGACACCACGTTAAGGGACGGCGAGCAGGTACCTGGTTGCCAGTTGAACACCATCGAGAAGATACAGATCGCGCAGTCGCTTGAATCGCTCGGCGTGGACGTGATCGAGGCCGGCTTTCCGGTTTCGAGCCCGGGCGACTTCCAGTCGGTCGTGGAGATCTCTAAGGCGGTCACCTGGCCCACCATCTGCGCGCTCACCCGGGCGGTGAAGAAGGATATCGAGGTGGCGGCCGAGTCGCTTCAATATGCCAAGCGTAAGCGCATTCACACGGGGATTGGAACTTCCGACTTCCATATTCGCCACAAGTTCAATTCCAACCGCGAGGAGATACTGGAACGGGCGGTGAAGGCGGTGAAGTACGCGAGGCGATTCGTGGACGATGTGCAATTTTACGCCGAAGATGCCGGACGTACCGATAACGAGTACCTGGCACGGGTGGTTCAGGCGGTAATCGATGCCGGCGCCACGGTTGTGAATATCCCCGATACTACCGGCTACTGCTTTCCCGACGAGTACGGTGCGAAGATAAAGTACCTGATCGACAACGTGGATATGAAGCAGGCGATCCTGGCGACCCACTGCCATCAAGACCTGGGCATGGCCACGGCCAACACCATCGTAGGTGTGTTGAACGGTGCGCGGCAGGTAGAGGTGACCGTGAACGGTATCGGCGAGCGGGCCGGGAACACCTCGTTAGAGGAGGTGGTGATGGCCCTCAAGAGCCATAAGGAGAGGGGGTTCGACACCAATATCAACACGCAGTACATCTACGGCATCAGTCGTCAGGTGTCGAGCTTGATGAACATGCCGGTGCAGCCCAACAAGGCCATCGTGGGAAGGAACGCCTTCGCGCACTCTTCCGGGATTCACCAGGACGGGGTTCTCAAGAACGTGGAGACCTACGAGATCATCGATCCGAAAGAGGTGGGCATTGATGACAACGCGATCCTCCTCACCGCACGCAGCGGCCGAGCGGCGCTCAAGAATCGCCTCTCGATACTGGGTGTGAAGCTGAGCGACGATGAGCTGGATGAGGTGTACCAAAACTTCCTGAACCTGGCCGATAAAAAGAAAAACATCCGGGATGAGGACCTGCTGATGTTGGTCGGCAGGGAGTCCAGTAAAGCCCGCATCAAGGTGGAGTACCTGCAAGTGGTATGTGGTATCGGGGTGCGCGATGTGGCCAGCATCGGGTTAAACATTGCCGGGGAGCAGTTTGAAGCCACGGCAACCGGTAATGGACCGGTGGATGCGGCCATCCGGGCGGTGAAGAACATCATTAAACGGAAGATGAAGATACAGGAGTTCCTAATACAGGCTATGGATCATGGAAGTGACGACGTGGGTAAGGTGCATATGCAGGTGGAACATAATAACAAGCACTATTACGGCTTTGCTGCTAATACCGATATTATCGCGGCCTCGGTGGAGGCGTTTATCGATGCGGTGAACAAGTTCGTGGAATAATTTTTGATGGATACAAGTGGCTGATGGATCGCGAAATTCACGAGGTCTTCGCTCTGAAAGCTCATACAGTAATAAATAGACGAAAGTTCAATTAAGTAATAGCAGTATGAAGACGCTTTTCGATAAGATATGGGACGCGCACGTGGTGACCACGATCAAGGATGGTCCCACGCAGTTGTACATCGACCGTCACTTCTGTCACGAGGTGACTAGTCCCCAGGCTTTCTCGGGCCTTCGGGCAAGGGGGTTGAAGGTTTTGCGACCGGAACGTACCACGCTCACGGCCGACCATAATATTCCCACCGTGGGGCAGGATAAGCCTATTAGCGACGATACCTCCCGTTTTCAGGTGGAGACGCTCGAGAAGAACGCCCGCGATTTCGGGTTGACCTACTACGGGTTGAACCACTCCAAGAATGGGATCGTGCACGTGATAGGTCCAGAGAATGGTTATACCCAACCGGGAATGACCATCGTGTGTGGCGACAGCCATACTTCCACGCATGGTGCGTTCGGTGCCATCGCTTTCGGGATCGGTACCAGCGAGGTGGAGATGGTGCTGGCCTCGCAGTGTGTTTTACAGTCACGCCCCAAGACAATGCGGATCCACTTCGAGGGGCGACTGGCGGAGAACGTGGGGGCTAAAGATATGGCCCTCTACATGATCTCAAAAATGACCACCGGAGGGGCTACCGGATACTTCGTGGAGTATGCCGGCGAAGCGGTGCGTAACCTCACCATGGAGCAGCGGATGACCCTCTGTAACATGAGTATCGAGATGGGGGCCCGGGGTGGGATGGTTGCGCCGGACGAGATCACTTTTGCCTACTTGAAGGGACGAGAGTACGCACCCAAGGGGGAGCGCTGGGAGGAGGCATTGGCCTATTGGAAGACCCTCAGGAGCGACGATGGCGCACGGTTCGACAAAGAGATTACCTTCAACGCGGCCGAAATCCGACCGATGATCACCTACGGGACCAACCCCGGTATGGCGATACCAGTCGATGGTTCGATTCCTACATTGGACGATATCGAGGAGGCAGGAAGGGGCTCCTTCAGGCGGTCGCTCCACTACATGAACTTTGCCCCGGGTGAGAAGCTGGTGGGAAAACCCATCGACTACGTTTTCCTGGGCAGCTGCACCAACGGCCGGATAGAGGACTTTCGGGTCTTTGCTAACTACGTGAAAGGCAAGAGAAAAGCCGATAACGTAACGGCCTGGTTGGTGCCCGGCAGTTGGCAGGTACGCGAGCAAATCGAGGAGGAGGGATTGGACGAGATATTGAGAGAGGCCGGGTTCGAGTTGCGTCAACCGGGCTGCTCCGCATGCCTCGCGATGAACGAGGATAAGGTGCCGGCGGGCAAGTACGCGGTCTCCACGTCGAACCGCAACTTCGAGGGGAGACAGGGGCCGGGATCCCGTACCATCCTCGCGGGGCCGCTGGTGGCGGCCGCGGCGGCGGTCAACGGGAAGATCACGGCGCCGTGAATAAGGATAGGGAAAAGCTGTTATGAATGAGGTGTAAAGTACGGTAAAGCCCGTGAATAGAACTTTCACTTGTAACGGTTGACAAAATAGAAATAGATGCAAAACATATAGAGATGGAGAAGTTTACAACCATAACATCAACCTGTGTGCCACTGCCCATTGAGAACGTGGACACCGATCAGATCATACCTGCCCGTTTCCTGAAGGCAACTACCCGTGAAGGGTTTGGCGACAACCTGTTCGCCGACTGGCGGTATGACAAGGCGGGGAACCCCAAGGGTGACTTCGTGCTGAACAATCCCACCTACAAGGGAGAGGTGCTGGTTGCCGGGAAGAACTTCGGTAGCGGGAGTAGCCGCGAGCACGCGGCGTGGGCTATCGGGGGGTATGGCTTCAGGGTGGTGGTTTCCAGTTTTTTCGCCGATATCTTCCGCCACAACGCGCTCAATAACGGTATTCTGCCGGTGGCAGTGAGCGAAGAGTTTCTGGGTGAGCTGTTCGTTTCGGTGAAGCGGAATTCCAAGGCTACCGTCACCGTGAACCTTCAAGAGCAAACCATCACCAATAACGAGACCGGGAAGTCGGAGTCATTTAACATCAACGCTTACAAGAAGGAGTGCCTGCTGAACGGGTTGGATGATATCGATTACCTGCTCTCTAACAGGGAAAAGATTGAAGCGTTCGAGAAGCAGCGTGTTTACTCATATTAATAGATTGTTTTGGAAAAAGCAAGGAAAATAGAGATCATGGATACCACGCTACGCGATGGGGAGCAGACCTCCGGCGTGTCGTTCGTTGCCCAGGAGAAGTTGAGCGTGGTGCGCCTCCTGATAGAAGAGCTTAAGGTGGATAGGGTGGAGATCGCTTCGGCACACGTGTCGGAGGGGGAGTTTCGCTCCGTCCAGAGGATGGCGCGGTGGGCTAAGGAGCACGGACATATCGATAAGTTGGAGGTGCTGGGATTCGTGGACGGTACTGCCTCGTTGGAGTGGATCGCGCAAACGGGGTGCCGGGTGGTAAACCTGTTGACCAAGGGGTCGCTGAAACATTGCAAGTATCAGCTCTGTAAATCTCCCGAGGAGCACCTGGCCGACGTGAAGGAAACCATCGCTGCAGCCAGGGAGATGGGTATGACGGTGAATCTCTACCTGGAGGATTGGTCTAACGGTATGCGCGATTCTAAGGCGTATGTATTCCATATGCTCGATGGGTTGAGAGAAGAGCCGGTTGCCCGCTTCATGCTGCCCGATACGCTGGGGATCTTGAATCCCGATGAAACGGCGGCCTACGTTCGGGAGATGGTTGACCGCTACCCCTCGCTTCACTTCGACTTCCATGCGCACAACGATTACGACCTGGCGGTCGCGAACGTCTACGAGGCGATCAAGGCGGGTGCCAAGGGGGTGCACGTTACCGTGAACGGTTTGGGTGAAAGGGCGGGTAACGCGCCCATGACCAGCGTGATCGCGTTGATTCACGACCATATGAAGCTGCGCACCAACGTGAATGAGGCGAGGCTGTATGATGTGAGCAAGGTAGTGGAGACCTATTCGGGGGTACGTGTGCCTAGCAATAAGCCGATCATCGGCGATAACGTCTTTACCCAGGTGGCCGGCGTGCATGCCGATGGTGATAATAAGAAGAACCTTTACTTCAACAACCTCTTGCCCGAGCGGTTTGGAAGGTTTCGCGAATACGCGTTGGGCAAGAATGCCGGGCGATCCAATATCATCAAAAACCTGGAGGCGCTGGGCATCGAATTGGACGATGAGGCGACCCGGAAGGTGACCGCCCGCATCATCGAGTTGGGCGAGAAAAAGGAGATCGTGAGCCTCGAAGAGCTTCCCTATATTGTTTCAGACGTCCTCAAGAACGGGATTGAAAACAATGATATAGAGATGTTGAACTATTCGCTGACGCTGACCGACGGGCTACGTCCCACCGCCACGGTGAAGATATCTATCAAGGGGGAAGTATTCCAAGAGAGTGCCGCCGGTGAGGGGCAGTATCACGCGTTCTCGAAGGCGATGTACAAGATATACAGGAAACTGGAAAAACCGGTGCCGGAGCTGATTGATTACGTGGTGGTGATTCCCCCGGGCGGGAAGACCAACGCTTACGTGCAGACGGTAATTACCTGGAGATACGAGGGTAGGGTGTTTAAAACACGGGCGCTCGATATCGACCAGACCGTCGCGGCTATTAAGGCGACGATGAAGATGTTGAACATGATCGAGAGCGGGAATATTCCCAACGTGAAGGTTCCTGCCCCTCTTCCTTGATGTTTTTAAGGTGCTACCTGGTAGGCGCGTTTAGCGATTTTCTAGTTAAGCAATAGGGAGAAGATAAGCCTGTTTGGCCGATGTTCATTAATTAGTGATGGTCTTAAACAGGAGAATATAAAAGGATGATAGAAAACAGGTCGATATGAAACTGACTATAGCTTTGTTGCCGGGCGATGGCATCGGGCCCGAGATTATGACCCAGGGTTTGAACGTCACCAAGGCCATATGCGAGAAGTTCGGCCACGAGCTCACCTGCAAAGAGGGCGTCGTGGGGGCATGTGCCATAGATGAGACAGGTGATCCTTACCCGCCAGAAACACACGCGCTCTGCATGCAGAGCGATGCGGTACTATTCGGGGCGATTGGTAATCCCAAGTATGACAATGATCCCACCGCTAAGGTGCGCCCCGAACAGGGATTGCTGCGCATGCGAAAGCAACTGGGGCTATATGGAAATATTCGTCCCGTGATGACCTTTCCATCGCTTATCCATAAATCGCCCCTCCGGTCGGAATTGGTCGAGGGTGTCGACTTCCTATGTGTTAGGGAGCTGACCGGTGGTCTCTACTTTGGGCGTCCGCAAGGTCGTAGTGAGGATGGGGATACGGCGTACGACACCTGCGTCTACACCCGTGAGGAGGTTGAGCGGGTGTTGCACCTGGCCTACCGTTTCGCGGGGCAACGGCGCAAGAGGCTGACCGTGGTGGACAAGGCCAATATCCTGGCTACCTCCCGTCTGTGGCGCCAAGTGGCACAAGAGGTGGCATTGGGTTACCCTGATGTAGAGACCGACTTCCTCTTCGTGGATAATGCCGCCATGCGCCTTATCCAGTGGCCCAAAAGCTTCGACGTGCTGGTCACCGAGAACATGTTCGGTGATATCCTTACCGATGAGGCATCGGTGATTACCGGATCGCTGGGGCTCTTGCCCTCGGCCTCCATTGGCCTTCACACCTCGGTCTATGAGCCGGTACACGGTTCTTACCCGCAAGCCGCGGGAAGGAACATCGCGAACCCCTTGGCCATGATCCTCTGCGTGGCCCTGATGTTCGAGTACAGCTTCCAGCGGATGGAAGAGGGCGCGTGGATACGCGAGGCGGTTAACGCGAGCCTTGAGGCGGGTATCGTGACGGAAGATATTGCCGGAGATGGAAAGGCGTACACGACCAGCGAGGTGGGCGAGTGGATAACCCGTTATATTCAGGATAAAGGTAAAAGGTAAAGTCAAGTGGGCGAAAAGATAAATAAGAATCAAAAGTTCGAGTTGCGGAGTGCGGCCACTATCCAGGGACGTCGCATGGCGGGTGCACGTGCACTCTGGCACGCGAACGGTATGACCCGTGAGCAGATGGGCAAACCGATCATCGCCATCGCGAACTCCTTCACCCAGTTTGTTCCCGGGCACGTGCACCTGCATGACGCGGGACAACTGGTGAAGCGGGAGGTGGAGAAACTGGGATGCTTCGCGGCCGAGTTCAATACCATCGCGGTGGATGACGGTATCGCGATGGGACACGACGGCATGTTGTACTCCCTGCCGTCGCGCGATTTGATCGCCGACTCGGTGGAGTACATGGTGAATGCGCACAAGGCCGATGCCCTGGTCTGCATCAGCAACTGCGACAAGATTACCCCCGGGATGTTGATCGCCGCGATGCGGTTGAATATCCCCACGATATTCGTTTCGGGCGGCCCAATGGAGGCAGGCGTGATAGGCGAGGAGTCGGTCGACCTGATCGACGCGATGATCGAATCGGCCGACGAGTCGGTTCCCGACGAGCGGGTGGATCAACTGGAGCGGCTGGCTTGTCCCACCTGTGGCTCTTGCTCCGGCATGTTCACGGCTAACTCCATGAACTGCCTCAACGAGGCAATCGGGCTGGCACTCCCCGGAAACGGAACCATCCTGGCCACACATGCCGACCGGTTACAACTGTTCATCGATGCTGCTAAGCAGATCGTGAAGAACACCCACAAGTACTACTTCGAGGGGGACGAGTCGGTATTGCCGCGCCATATCGCAAGCCGTGCCTCTTTCCTGAACGCGATGACGCTCGATATCGCGATGGGGGGATCCACCAACACCATCTTGCATACGCTGGCCATAGCGCACGAGGGGGAGGTCGACTTCACGCTTGACGATATCGACAGGCTCTCGCGCCAAACGCCCTGTATCTGCAAGGTGGCTCCCAATACGAAGGAGTACCACGTTCAGGATGTGAACCGTGCGGGAGGCATTTTGGGTATACTCAATGAGCTGGCCAAAGCGGGGATGATCGACACCTCGGTACGGCGTGTCGATGGAATGACCCTGGCGGAAGCCCTCGATCGGTACGATATCACGAAAGAGACGGTTCACCCGGAGACGAAGCGTATCTACTCTTCGGCTTCCGGTAACCGTCGTACCATTGTGATGGGTTCCCAAGACAACCGCCACGAACAGCTGGACACCGACCGGGAGGAGGGGTGCATCCGGAGTGTAGCACATGCTTACACGGCCGATGGCGGATTGGCCGTGCTGAAAGGAAATATAGCCGAGAGCGGTTGCGTGGTGAAGACGGCTGGAGTGGATGAGGATATCTGGAGGTTCAGCGGTAGTGCCAAGGTATTCCACTCGCAGGAAGAGGCGTGCCAAGCGATCCTCGACAATAGGGTGCAAGCGGGTGACGCGGTGGTGATTATCCATGAAGGGCCTAAAGGAGGCCCCGGGATGCAGGAGATGCTTTACCCTACCTCCTACATTAAGGCACGCCACCTGGGGAAGGTGTGCGCTCTGATTACCGATGGCCGTTTTTCCGGTGGTACGTCGGGTCTCTCCATTGGCCATGTCTCGCCCGAGGCGGCCGCGGGAGGCAATATCGGGCTGGTACGTGACGGCGATATCATCGATATCGATATACCGACCCGGAGCATTCTCCTGAGGGTGAGCGATGAAGAGTTAAAGTGGCGAAGGAAGCAGGAGCTTGTCAAGGGCGAAGGAGCGTTCAAGCCGAAGCCACGTTCCAGGGAGGTATCGAAGGCACTAAGGGCCTACGCGGCGTTTGTTAGTTCGGCCGACCTGGGTGGTGTAAGGTTGATTTAATTTATTTGAATGATAGTGAAAGAGAATCAAGTCCAATCAATTGTCGCGTTAGCGGCCTTTACGGAGGTAGAAACGCATGGAGATAATGGGAAAGGGGTAGGGGCTAACGCTCTTAAAGAGGTAGAACCGCGGGAAGAGATCCTTTCGGGTAGTGAGATTATCGTGCGGGCGCTGATGGCTGAGGGGGTGGATACCCTGTTCGGTTACCCGGGTGGCGCTGTCATACCGATATTTGACGCGCTGTACGACCACAAGGAGCGAATGAACCATATCTTGGTGCGTCATGAGCAGGGAGCCGTGCACGCGGCGCAGGGGTACGCGCGTGTTTCGGGAAAGGTGGGGGTCGCCTTGGTCACCTCCGGTCCGGGTGCTACCAACGCCATTACCGGCATTGCCGATGCCATGATGGACAGTACCCCCCTGGTGGTGATCTCCGGGCAGGTGAGCTCTCACCTGCTAGGCTCGGATGCCTTTCAAGAGGCCGATGTAATCGGCGTGACCCAACCCATCACCAAGTGGGCGCATCAGGTGCGTCGGGTAGAGGAGGTCGCCTGGGCTATCTCCAAGGCGTTCTACATCGCTTCAAGCGGTCGCCCCGGCCCCGTGGTACTTGATATCGCCAAGGATGCACAGGTAAACAGTTGTACCTACTCGTACGAGCGTACCACCTTCCTACGCAGTTACCAGCCGGTACCCGAGCCGGAAGAGGATAGGATCAAGCAGGCCGCGGAGCTGATAAACCGTGCCAAGAAGCCATTGGCGCTGGTGGGGCAGGGGGTGACATTGGGAAATGCCGAGCATGAATTGCAAGCTTTCCTGGAGAAGGGAGGTATCCCGTTCGCGTCCACCACCCTGGGTCTGTCGGCCATGCCGTCGGACCACCCGCTAAACCGGGGTATGCTGGGGATGCATGGCAACGTTGCTCCCAATATCAAGAGCAACGAGTGCGACGTGCTGATCGCTATTGGCATGAGGTTTGACGACCGGGTGACCGGTAACCTGGAGACCTACGCTAAGCAGGCGAAAGTGATTCACTTCGATATCGACCTGTCTGAGATGGATAAGAACGTGATGACGACCGTGAAGGTGGTGGGCGATGCCAAGCAGACGCTGCCGCTGGTGACGAGTCTCTTGGAAGAGCGGTCGCATCCCGAGTGGCTCGCGGAATTTGAACCGCTCCACGAGAAGGAGTACGATCGCGTGATTAGGAGTGAGCTTTATCCTGATGGGGGAGCGATTAAGATGGGTGAGGTGGTAAACAAGGTGAGCGAGGCTACCCGAGGTGAAGCGATCTGCGTGACCGACGTGGGGCAGCACCAGATGATGAGCGTCCGCTACTTCAAGTTCAAGCGGCATCGAAGCTTGGTCACCTCGGGTGGTTTGGGCACGATGGGCTTTGGCCTGCCGGCAGGTATCGGGGCCAAGTATGGTGCGCCGGATCGTACTGTATGTATTTTCGTGGGTGATGGGGGGTTACAGATGACCATACAGGAGTTTGGTACCATTATGGAGCAAGGTGTTGATGTGAAGGTTATCTTGTTGAATAATAGTTTCCTGGGAATGGTGCGCCAATGGCAGGAGCTCTTTTTCGAGGAGCGCTATTCATCCACGCGCATGAAGAACCCCGACTTTGTCAAGGTGGCCGACGCGTATGGTATCAAGGGGCGCAAGGTGACCCGACGCGAGGAGCTGGACAGTGCCATCCGTGAGATGTTGGAGCACGATGGTGCCTACCTGCTGGAGGTGGTGGTGGAAACCAAGGGGATGGTCTATCCCATGGTTCCCGCGGGAGAGAGTATCACGAACATTTTATTGGGCAATTCACAATGAGCAAGACACTGTACACGATTACCGTTTTCTCGGAGAACAGGGTGGGGGTGCTGAACCAAATCACCACCATCTTCACGAGACGGCAGCTGAACATCGAAACGTTATCAGTTTCTCCCTCCACCATCGAAGGTATTCACAAGTTCACCATCACCACCTTTGCCGATGATGAGGTGGTGATGAAGAAACTGGTGCGCCTGATTGATAAACGGGTCGATATCCTCAAGGCTTATTACAACACGAACGAGGATTTGGTACACCAGGAACTGGCGCTGTATAAGCTCTCAACCGAGAAGGTGCTGGAGCATGGTTCTATCGAATACCTGGTGCGTAGATACAATGTGCGTATCTTGGAGGTTTCCAAGGATTGCGTGGTCTTTCTAAAAGCAGGTCACTTCGCGGAGACGCAAGCGCTCTTCGAGGAGTTGGCCAACACCATTGGGGTGTTGCAGTTCGTGCGCTCGGGACGTATCGCCATCACCAAATCGAAGGTGGAACGGCTGAGCGATATGCTCGCCAAGCGGGAAGAGCAGAAGCGGGCACTGGAACAGGAAAAGGCTGTAGAGTAGGAATAGGTAGGAGAACTGGAACGGGGTAACGCGGAGAATATCCGCGAAGTGTAACCCGAAAGAAAAATGAATAGACAAGAGTTAAGTTAAACGTAAAAACTGAATACAATGGCAAAAATGATTTTTGGCGGGGTGGAAGAGAATGTGGTTACCCGCGAGGAGTTTCCTTTAGAGAAAGCGAGGGAGGTATTGAAAGGCGAAACGATCGCTGTGATCGGGTATGGCGTGCAGGGGCCGGGGCAGTCCCTTAACCTGCGCGACAATGGTTTTAACGTGATCGTGGGTCAACGCAAGGAGAGCAGGACCTGGGACAAGGCTGTGGCCGACGGGTGGGTGCCGGGCGAAACGCTTTTCGAGATTGAAGAGGCATGCAAGCGGGGTACCATCATCCAGTACCTGTTGTCTGACGCGGCGCAGATCGCCCTTTGGGATACCGTGAAGCGACACCTTACCCCGGGCAAGGCGCTCTACTTTTCTCATGGCTTTGGTATCACGTACAACGACCGTACCGGTATTGTTCCTCCCGCGGATGTGGACGTGATCATGGTGGCCCCCAAGGGGTCGGGTACCAGCTTGCGCCGTATGTTCCTGGAGGGAAGGGGACTTAACTCCAGCTACGCCATCTATCAAGACGCGACCGGGAACGCGTTTGACCGCGTGATCGCCTTGGGCATTGGCGTGGGGTCGGGCTACCTGTTCGAGACCGATTTTAAACGGGAGGTCTATTCCGACCTGACGGGTGAGCGTGGCACGTTGATGGGTGCGATTCAAGGCTTGTTGCTGGCACAATACGAGGTGCTGCGCGAGAATGGGCATACCCCTTCGGAGGCGTTCAACGAGACGGTAGAGGAGCTCACGCAGTCGCTTATGCCCCTCTTTGCCGAGAATGGTATGGATTGGATGTATGCCAATTGTTCTACCACTGCACAGCGGGGTGCACTTGATTGGATGGGACCGTTCCACGACGTGACCAAGCCGCTTTTCGAGAAACTGTACAAGGAGGTAGCCAGCGGCAACGAGGCGCAGCGTGCTATTGATAGCAATTCGCAACCCGATTACCGGGAGAAGCTGGAAGAGGAGTTGAAAGCCCTCCGTGAGAGCGAGATGTGGCAAACGGGCGCGGTGGTGCGGAAGCTACGCCCGGAGAATAACTGATGGTTGATTAGCACCACTTCAAGAGAGACTATCCTAATAGGTGTGTAAGTTTCAAAAAGAAGAG
>DUPB01000246.1 GCA_012838585.1 Bacteroidales bacterium | reverse complement strand
TGGTGGTATTGCCGATCATGGGGTTCGTGATGGGCCGGGTGGGCAGGACGCTGAAGCGAAGCTCGTTTGAAGCGCAAAACAAGTGGGGCGAGCTGATGTCGCAGGTGGAGGAGACCCTCAGCGGGCTGCGGGTCATCAAGGCGTTTAACGCCGAGAAGAAGATATCCAGGCGCTTTCATGAGGGAAGCCACACGTTCCGACGGATGTCCAACCGCATCACCCGCCGCCAGTACCTCGCACACCCCATGAGCGAGTTCCTGGGCACGATCACCATCGCCATCGTCCTCTGGTTCGGGGGATCGCTCATCCTCCAGGGAGACGGCATGATTGATGCCTCCACCTTTATCTACTACCTGACCATCTTCTACAGCATCCTGAACCCCGCCAAGGAGTTCTCCAGGGCATCCTACGCCGTGCAGCGCGGGCTCGCCTCGATGGAGCGGATCGACAAGATCCTGGAGGCGGAGAACAGCATCAAGGAGATCGACCATCCAAGGGAAGCCCAGTTCAACGAGGCCATCGAGTACCGCGACGTCTGGTTCCGCTACGGGAGTGACTGGGTAATCAAGGGAGTCAACCTGACGATAGAAAAGGGGAAGACCGTGGCCCTCGTGGGGCAGTCAGGATCGGGTAAATCGACGTTGGCCGACCTGCTCCCGCGGTTCTACGATATACAAAAGGGGGGGATACACATCGATGGCGTGAATATCAAGGAGATGGCCCTGTATGACCTGCGCTCGCTGATGGGGAACGTGAACCAGGAACCCATCCTCTTTAACGACACCTTCTTCAACAACATCGCGTTTGGCGTGCAGAGCGCCACGGAGGAGCAGGTCATCGAAGCCGCGAAGGTCGCGAACGCGCACGAGTTCATCATGACCACCGAAAAGGGATACCAAACCAATATAGGGGACCGGGGCGGCAAGTTATCGGGCGGGCAGCGCCAACGTATAAGTATCGCGAGGGCCGTCCTGAGGAACCCGGAGATACTGATCTTCGACGAGGCCACCTCGGCGCTGGACACCGACTCCGAACGGCTGGTACAGGAGGCCTTGGACAACCTCACGAAGAACCGCACCACCCTCGTGATCGCTCACCGGCTATCAACCATCAAGAACGCCGACATGATTCACGTGTTGAACGAGGGCGAGATCGTGGAGTCGGGGCAGCACGCGGACCTATACGCCCTGGGGGGCTACTACACCAAGCTATGCGATATGCAGGGTGACCTAATCGATTAAGTAGGCCTGATTCACGACAGCTTCCCTCGTTGTTTTCCCGGTCTCGATTAACTCGATCCCCTTCCTAATCAAGGGGTCTTCCTGTTGATACGCCTCCCAAAAGACCTCCTCCCCGAAGAAGTTCCGGATAATATAAGCGGTCATCACGTTTTCAAACAACTCGCTCGACTCCTGGATGTAGTAGGGTCTCCGGCGAATGCCGTGATGATCAGCGTAGCTCACCAGGTTGAGCAAAAGCGGTTGCTGCAAGAGGTACTTGCGCAACTCCTGCCAGGTAGCGTAGCCGCTAAGCTTATCCCGGTGCCGATCGGAGTAAAGCATGGCGTACTCCTCGTCGAGCCGCCTGTTAACCACCGAGTTGTAATAGGAATTGATGCCCGTCGTGTCCCTCGCCATAAAGATATCGGGCATGATCCCGTCGCCCCCGTACACCGTTCTACCGCCCAGCGTGGTGTAAGGCGTGAGGTTGTTCATCGTATCCACGTTCACGTAGTCGCCCTGCAGGTAGCGGTTGAGCGCCTCCATCTCATACTCCGCGTACTTCCCCTTCTCGTAGCCTCGTTGTATGGATCGCCCTGAAGCGGTGTAGTAGCGGGCCACGGTCAGCCTCACGGCCGACCCGTCGGGAAAGTTTCGCTGGCTTTGCACGAGCCCCTTCCCGAAAGAGCGCCTCCCGATGACCAGTCCACGGTCATGATCCTGGATGGCACCGGCGAAGATCTCGCTCGCCGAGGCACTCAGCTCGTCGATCAGCACCACCACGTCGTCCTCCTTGCAGGTACCCGACCCGTTGGCGTAATTATCGTTTCTCGGGAACTCCCTCCCCTCGGTATAAACGATGAGGTCGCCCTTCTGCAGGAACTCGTTGACCATGGCTACGACCACCTCCAACGCCCCTCCTACGTTACCCCTTAGGTCGATAATCAGCCCGGTAGCTCCCCGACTTTTGAGTTTGGAGATGGCAGTGATGAACTCGCTAAAGGTGTTAAAGCCAAAGTTCCTGCCCAGCTTGATATAACCAATGTCGTCGGTCAGCATGTAGGTCGCGTTCACGCTGTTCATCGGGATGTCGCCCCGGGTCACGGTAATATCGATTAACTCCGGCCCGTTGTCACGCCGGATACCCAACGTAACCTCGGTGCCACGCTCGCCCCGAAGCGTCTTCAGCACCTCTTCGTTTTTAATCGGCCTTCCGGCCATCAGCGAGTCGTCCACCGTTACAATCCGGTCCCACGGCATAATCCCCGCCGCTTCGGAGGGTCCTCCCGGAACAATTTGAGTAACCACGATAGTGTCCCTTAGCACGTAAAAGCTCACGCCTATCCCCGAGAAGTGGCCCTCCAGGTCTTCGTTCACCCGTTTCATCTGCTCGGCCGTGATGTACTCGGAATGAGGATCCAACTCTTGGATGATATGAGGCAACGCGTCCTCGATAAGGCGATGGGTGTCCACCGTGTCCACGTACGATTCTTGAATGTAATTCAAGACGGCGTCGAGCTTGCCGAAACTGCCTACCCGCCCCAACGTGCCAAACTGCCCGTACTTAGCGCCAACAAAAACACCAATAGCCAGGGCAACCCCTATCCAAAAGGGGAACCATATATTCTTATTATCTCTCCTTGACCTCATCTGTGCCCTTTCACTTATACCTTCATGGTTCATCTACCCCACCCGTGCCACCATGCTCGGCCGGGTCACATGCCGCTTCCGCGACTTCTCGCGTTTCTTCGCCCGCGTCTGCGGTCACCCCAACCGCCACCAGCTCGATACCCGCCCTGTTCAGAAGGTCGATCCCATCGCTCAGCCTGTACGCGTCGGCATAGACCACGCGCTTAATCCCCGCTTGAATAATGAGCTTCGCGCATTCAATACAGGGCGAAGAGGTGACATATAGCGTAGCACCCTCGCTGCTGTTATTGGAACGGGCCACCTTGGTAATCGCGTTCGCCTCAGCATGCAGCACGTAGGGTTTCGTCACATTGTTCTCGTCCTCGCACACGTTTTCAAAACCGGAGGGCGTACCGTTATACCCGTCAGATATGATCATCTTATCTTTCACGAGCAATGCCCCCACCTTCCGGCGTTTGCAGTAGGAGTTCTCGGCCCATATAAACGCCATGCGCATGTAGCGCTCATCGAGTAACGTCTGTTTACCTTGATTTTTCTTCATCGTTTATAGACTTCATCGCTTATAGAACGGCTATTATCGAGCGTTATCAAATGGCTTTCAGGCTCATATCGAGGCTCTTGACGGAGTGCGTGAGCGCACCGACCGATATGAAATCGACACCCGTTTCGGCGTACGCGCGGATGGTATCGCGCGTGATGCCCCCCGATGACTCCAGCTCCACCCGGCCGGCCACCCGCTTCACTGCCTCGCGGGTGGTCTCTACCGAGAAGTTGTCGAGCATGATCCGGTCGGCTATCCCCACCTGTAACGCCTCCTCCAGCTCTGCCAGGTTCCTCACCTCGATCTCCACCTTCAACGTTTTATTCTTCTCCTTCAAGTATCGTTGTGCACCGCGTAACGCGTTCTCGATTCCCCCGGCGAAATCAACGTGGTTGTCTTTGAGCAAGATCATGTCAAACAGTCCTATCCGGTGGTTCTCGCCACCGCCCAGCTTCACGGCCTGCTTTTCCAGCAGCCGCATGCCCGGCGTGGTCTTTCGGGTGTCTAACACCTTCGCGGAAGTACCCTGTAGTAGCTTCACGTACTCCCGGGTGGTGGTGGCGATGCCGCTCATCCGCTGCATGATGTTCAGGACGAGCCGCTCGGTCTGCAACATCGAACGCACCCTCCCCCGCACGGTAAACGCCACGTCGCCCGGACTCACGGGAGTGCCATCTTTAATGGCAACCTCCACCTGCAGATCGGGATCAAACCGATGAAACACCATCTTGGCGATCTCCACGCCCGCGAGAACACCCTCTTCCTTGATCAACAATTCCGATTGCCCCATCGCGTGCTCGGGGATACTGCTTAACGTGGTGTGGTCTCCCTCACCAATATCTTCGGCGAAAGCCAACGCGATGAGACCGTCAATCAATTCTTTTTCACTCATATTGTCTAAAAAGCGATGCTATATTGTAATTTCACGCAGTAGATATTAGCTCACCTCAGCATAGTTCAAGCAAGCTTGACTCTGCATTCGGCTTATCGCAAATATTCACGCAGTAGATATTAGCTCACCTCAGCATAGTTCAAGCAAGCTTGACTCTGCATTCGGCTTATCGCAAATATTCACGAGGTCTTCGCCTTGAAAGCAAACCTACAAAACTTTATGCCTTGTAAATGTTATGCTCTACGTGATAAACAAACAAACGCCCATTTTGTTATAAAATCAATTCTTGGGCAAAAGTACAAAATAAACCGTTACTTTCGCGCTATCTTGCCATTTTACCTTTGGTCGTAACGAAATAGTTTTCAGAAATGAAGGTGACGCTGCT
>DUPB01000245.1 GCA_012838585.1 Bacteroidales bacterium | reverse complement strand
GTGAGCACCTGAACGGCTTCCATCGGCGAGGGTTGCTGGTCATGGCGACAGGGACGGGCAAAACACGGGTCTCCATTTCGCTCGTGGATGTGCTGATGCGGAACAATTGGGTTAAAAACGTGCTTTTTCTTGCCGACCGCACCGCGCTGGTAAAACAGGCAATGAGAAACTTTACCAAATTGCTCCCGCACGTGACTACATCGGCACTGTCAGACAAGACGAGGAAACCCGACAAAAACGCCCGGGTGCTTTTCTCTACCTACCAGACAATGATTAACTTCATCGATGCCGATACCAAGGAGTTCTCTGTTGGGAGATTTGATCTGATTATCATTGACGAAGCCCACCGAAGCATTTTCGGCAAGTACATGTCCATCTTCAACTACTTCGACGCGTTCCTCATTGGACTGACCGCCACGCCGCGCGATGAGGTGGATAGAAGCACCTACCAAACCTTTTACCTGGAACAGGGGGAACCCAACTTCGACTATGAATTGGATGAAGCGGTTAAAGATGGTTTCCTTAATCCATATGAGGTCATTAACAGGAAGTCGAAAATCCTGACAGGTGGGATAAAATATGACGAGCTTTCGGAGGAGGAGAAAGAACAGGTTGAACAAATCTACGAGTACGAACAAGAAACGGATGATTTGGAACTCTTGTTTTCGGGAAGAAGGGACTTTAATCCCAATGAAATGTATCGCTACCTTTTCAATGACGATACGGTGGATAAAGTTTTGCAAGACTTAATGACCAACGGGCTGAAAGTTCAAGGGGGTGAAAAGATTGGGAAAACCATTATTTTCGCGTACAACCACAAGCACGCCAAACAAATTGTAGAACGTTTCTACTTCCTTTATCCGCAATATGGACACGACTTTTGCGTGCTCATCGACAACACGGTAAAATACGCGCAAAACCTGATAGATAACTTTGAGCAACGAGAAAACAACCCGCAGATTGCCGTTTCGGTAGATATGCTTGACACGGGCATTGATGTTCCCGACATCCTGAATTTGGTTTTTTTCAAAACGGTAAAATCCAAAATCAAGTTCCAACAAATGATTGGACGGGGAACGCGACTCTCGGAAGATATTTTTGGACCCGATGCAGACAAAAAGAAGTTCCTAATCTTTGATTATTGTGGGAACTTTGAGTATTTCAGCGTGGATTTCAAAGAGACTGTTTCAACACGTCAGCAATCACTAACCGAGAAGCTGTTTAACCTGAATTTGGATATTGCCATTGCCTTGCAGGACTTGGTGTATCAAGAGGACGAATATCTAAGCGACCTATGCATGAGGCTCAAAAAGGAATTACAAACGCAGATAGCGGACTTAAACAAAAATCATATCAGCGTTAGGAACGTTTGGCAGATAGTGGACAAATACTCTGCCGACAAAGCTTGGGAATATGTATCACTCGTTGACGGCCTTGAAATCAGAACAGATATTTCGCCACTTCTACCCGCGACGTCAGATGATGAAAATGCAAAACGCTTTGACTTGATAGTGCTATTGATAGAGCTTTCACTGTTAGATGAGGAGGTAAAAGCGGAAAAGAACATTGAAAAGGTGGTCGCCATCGCGGAAATATTGCAAACAAAAGTGACCATCCCACAGGTGAAAGCCAAATTGGAGGTGATAAAGGAGGTTCAAACCGAAAAGTTTTGGGAAGATGTTTCCGTTTCTGAACTGGAACGGGTGCGTAAAGAGCTTCGGGAATTAATGAATTTCATTGAAGGTAAAGAGAAGAAAACATTTATCATTGATATTGAAGACGAGTTTTCAGAGGGTGAAGAAGTTGGAAAACCAAGAATAATCGTTTCCTATAAACAAAAAATATTAGAGTACCTGAGTGAGAATATCGATAGCCCCGTGATTCAGAAAATCAAAAACCTTGAACAGCTCACCATCGGCGATATCCGACAGCTGGAAAAAATACTTTGGGAGGAACTGGGCAGCAAGGAGGACTATGAAAAACAAATTGGCAACAGGATGTACGGCAACGTGGCCATCTTTATCCGCTCGCTGGTGGGAATAGACCGGGATACTGCTTTGCAGAAATTTTCTAAATTTATTGATGCCAACACGCTCAGCTCCGTGCAGCTGGAATACCTGAAATCGATCCTCGATTACGTGAGCGTGAACGGTGACATCAACGGGCAGGTTCTTGTCAACAAAGAGCCTTTCAGCGAATTCGACTGGATAAAGGTGTACGGGCAGGATACGGC
>DUPB01000244.1 GCA_012838585.1 Bacteroidales bacterium | reverse complement strand
TCACCGGTTCTGCCAGTTGAAGCCAAATTTTGGTGTGCGGGAGGTGTTTTAGTTCCTCCTCCTGGTACAGGGCTGCACAGCCCCCGCAGTTGGAGTGACCGCAAACCACGATGTTATCGACATTCAGCTGGAGAACCGCGTACTCTATCACCGCGGAGGTGGCCAGGAAGGTCTCGGACTTTTTCAGGTAGTGAGGGACGAAGTTGCCTATATTCCTCACTACGAACAGCTCGCCGGGGATGGTTTGGGTAACCACGTTGGGTATGACGCGCGAATCGGAACACCCGATGAAGAGGGTGTGCGGGTTCTGTTGATGCGCCAGTGCCTCGAAAAATTCCTGGCGCGGGATGAGCTCGTTCGCTTTAAAATTTCGAATGCCTTCGAACAGGTGGGCGTAATCGATGGATTCGGGGACGTTTTTATCGGTTTTTGAAGATGATGACATGGGCGTTGATATTTTTTAGTGATGTAAAATTGAAACAGATGAAACGCTATTTCGGTTCTTGAAAACAGGTAAAAAATGTGTTTTTTCCCCTTTACAGTCATTTTTAGCCGTTATCCCCACTGTTTTCTCGATATATTTTCGGTTTCTCTACAGTCTCTTTGAACATTATTCGCATACTTTTCACCTACCTATCATTCATATGTCATACGTCATACGTTCATCACCAACTTATCATACCCCTTTCATACTTAATTGAATTCTTTTTCGTTCCAGATCGACCGACAATACCTTCACCTTCACGTGCTGGTGTAGTGATACCACCTCGGCCGGGTTAGACACGAACCGGTTCGCCAGTTCCGAGATATGTACCAGCCCGTTCTCCTTGATGCCTACATCTACGAAGCAGCCGAAATTGGTGATGTTGGTGACGACGCCGGGTAATACCATCCCCTCCTTCAGGTCGCTGATAACCCGGATGTTGGGGTCGAATTCCAGTACCTTCGCCTCACCGCGGGGATCCCGCCCCGGTTTCTCCAGCTCCTGTAGTATATCGGTGAGCGTTTCCGTGCCCACCGTCTCTGTCTTGTACCGGTTAATATCGATCGTGTCGATGAGCGGCTTATTGTGCATCAGCTTTTGAACCGGCAGGTTCAGGTCGCTCGCCATCCGCTTCACCACCGGGTAGCTCTCCGGGTGCACCGCGGAATTATCCAGCGGGTTCTCCGAGTTGGGCACGCGGAGGAAGGCGGCACACTGTTGGAACGCTTTTTCGCCCAGTCGAGGCACCTTCTTCAGCTCGTTGCGCGAGCGAAACGGTCCGTTCTCCGCGCGCCACTCCACGATGTTTCGTGCCAGCGCGTCACCCAGCCCCGATACGTAGGTGAGGAGATGCTTGCTCGCCGTGTTGAGGTTTACCCCCACCTGGTTCACGCAGCTCTCCACCGTCTGGTCAAGCGACCGCTTGAGCTTGGTTGGATCCACGTCGTGCTGGTACTGTCCCACGCCGATCGACTTGGGGTCGATTTTCACCAGCTCCGCCAGCGGATCGCTCAGTCGCCGCCCGATGGAGACCGCTCCCCGCACCGTCACGTCGTACTCCGGGAACTCCTCTCGCGCGATCTTGGAGGCGGAGTAGACTGAAGCCCCGCTTTCGCTCACGACGAATAGCTTCACCTCCCTGTCGTACCTCAGGTTGGCGACAAACCGTTCAGTCTCCCGGCTCGCGGTGCCGTTGCCGATGGCGATTGCCTCGATCCGGTAGGCGGACACCAGCTTCGCCACCTTGTTGGCCGCTTTGGCCACCTCGTTCTGCGGTGGGTGGGGGTAGATGGTCTCGTTGTGCAGCAGGTTCCCCTGCTCGTCGAGGCAGACCACCTTGCAGCCGGTGCGGTATCCGGGGTCGATCGCGAGGATCCGTTTCTGTCCCAGGGGTGGGGCTAACAGCAGTTGCCGCAGGTTCCCCGCGAAGACAGCGATTGCCTCGTCGTCAGCCTTCTCCTTCGATAGGTTGGCGAATTCAGTCTCGATCGAGGGCTTCAACAACCGCTTGTAAGCATCTACTACAGCACCCTCCACGTGATCAGCCGCTTCGCTGTCGTTCTTCACGAAGCGGCGGGTCAGCCGGTCGATACACCTCTCCTCTTCCGGCGAGATGGATACCCGCAGGAACCCCTCCGCCTCGCCCCGGCGGATGGCCAGTACGCGGTGTGACGGGCAACGGGAGAGTGGCGAGGCGAAGTTGAAGTAGTCACGGTACTTCTCTCCCTCCTCTTCTTTCCCCTTCACCACCTTCGACGTGATGACCGCCTCCCGGGCAAAGATGTTGCGTACCGCTTGTCGTGCCGCGGCATCCTCGTTCACCCACTCCGCGATGATGTCGCATGCCCCTTTCAGCGCTTCGTCGGCAGAGGGTACCTCCTCGCTCACGAACATGACGGCCTTGGCCTCCGGTGAGCCCCGGTGTTGTGCCATCAACCAACCGGCCAAAGGCTCCAATCCCTTCTCACGTGCCATCTCGGCACGGGTCCTCCGCTTCGGCTTGTAGGGGAGGTAGAGATCCTCTAACTCGGTAGCGTCCCAGCACCCCTCGATGGCCTTCTCCAGTTCGGGGGTCAGCTTCTCCTGCTCTGCTATCGTCTTTAGAACGAACTCTTTCCGTTTCACGAGCTCCATGTACTTCTCGTGAAGCGATTGCACCTGTCCCACTTGCACCTCGTCGAGCCCCCCCGTGGCCTCCTTCCGGTAGCGGCTGATAAAGGGGATAGTAGCTCCTTCTTCCAGGAGCTGGACGCAGTTCTCAATGGACTTGATCGGGATGGAGAGTGACTGGGCGATAAGCGTGTGTATGACTGACATTGTAACCGATTTTAGTTGTAGTTGCAAACATACAAGAAATTTTTGTACCTTTACTCTATTAAAAGGATCCGCTTGATTTTTTCAACCATTTTCACCCCTATACCAACAACGGATGGCAAAGTTAAAAACGGTCTATTTTTGCAGCCAGTGCGGGCACGAGTCGCCCAAGTGGATGGGTCGCTGCCCATCTTGCGGGGAGTGGTCCACCTTCGTGGAGGAGGTGGTGCGCAAGGATGCCGCCTCCAAGCCGGAAGATACCCGCTCTTTCACCGATCAAAAAAGCGAGCCGCTCACGTTGCGGGATATCCGGGCGGAAGAAGAACCGCGGATCGATACGCGGGACGCCGAGCTGAACCGGGTGCTGGGTGGCGGGTTGGTGCCCGCTTCGGTAGTGCTTATCGGTGGCGAACCGGGAATTGGCAAGTCGACCCTTGTCTTGCAGACCGCCCTCAAGCTCAAGGGGCTCCCCATCCTTTACGTATCCGGCGAGGAGAGCGCCCGGCAGCTGAAGCTCAGGGCCGAGCGCATCGGGCTGGAGAACGACGACTGCTGGATCGTCTGCGAGACCGATCTTGATGAGATTTTTCGGCACGTGAAGAGCTTGTCGCCTAGGCTGTTGATTATCGACTCGATCCAGACTATCTTTAGTGACGCTTTGGACTCCGCCCCGGGCAGCCTCTCGCAGGTGCGGGAGTGTGCATCGCTATTGCTCAAGTTCGCCAAGCAGTCGGGTACGCCGGTGGTGCTCATCGGACATATCACCAAGGAGGGGAGTCTCGCGGGACCCAAGGTGCTGGAGCATATCGTGGACGCGGTGCTGCAGTTCGAGGGTGACCAGCACTACATGTACCGGGTATTGCGGGCCATTAAGAACCGGTTCGGGAGTACCGCCGAACTGGGTATTTACGAGATGAACCAATCGGGTTTGCGGGAGGTGAGCAACCCTTCCGAGCTGTTGCTTACCCAAAACCACGAGGGGTTGAGCGGTGTCTCCATCGCCGCCGCGATCGAGGGCATCCGTCCCTTCCTGATCGAGACCCAAGCGCTGGTCAGCAGCGCCGCGTACGGCACCCCCCAACGGTCGGCCACCGGCTTCGATATCCGCCGGATGAACATGCTGTTGGCCGTGCTGGAGAAGCGCGCGGGCTTCAAGCTCACCCAGAAAGATGTCTTCTTGAATATCGCCGGCGGGTTGCGGGTAAGCGATCCCGGTATGGACCTGTCGGTAATCACGGCGGTGCTGTCGTCGAGCCTCGATATGACGGTAGATCCCGACACCTGTCTCTGTGGGGAGGTGGGTCTATCGGGGGAGATTCGCCCGGTTCACCGCGTGGAGCAACGGGTCCAAGAGGCCGAGAAACTGGGTTTCTCCCGTATCTTGATTCCTTCCAACAACCTCAAGGGGTATCATAAGAGGGGGCCTATCAAAATCGTTGAGGTGCGTAAGGTAAGCGATGCCTTCAGGCTGCTCTTTTCGTAAAGAAAGGGGTAAATCCTTTGCAACTAGAGGAAAATAACGTATCTTCGCGTTCGCTTTAACACCTACCAGGTACCTTGACCGAGTGGCTAGGTAGCGGTCTGCAAAACCGTTTACGGCGGTTCGAATCCGCCAGGTAC
>DUPB01000243.1 GCA_012838585.1 Bacteroidales bacterium | reverse complement strand
GACCTCACGTCGGGCGCGGTGCTGATAAAATCCAAGGCGGGGCGCGAGCCGTTGACCATCCGCTTTAAAACGGATCCCCAGATCTATCAAGCATCGGTAGGCAAGGGGGTGAACCTGGGTGAACGAAAGGGAAACCTGAACGTGAGCGGCGACTACGCGTACAGCGTCAAAGACGTCACCGAGTCATACGCCTACTACCAGCGCGCGACCGCCCGCGCCATGTATTCCAACCTGTTTGGCAACCTGTCGAGTACCAGCGCCCTTGACTTCTCCTTGGGCAAGGACACCCGGGAGATGAACCCCGACGACCAGCGAACCCAGCTGGCTACCGGGGCGAAGGATGTGGCGTTGCGGTTCAATACCAACGGCACGTGGAACATCAACAAGGGGTGGCTGAGCGATGTGAAATACGCTGTTTCGGGGAGCTACCGGGATAAGCACTCCTTCTCGCAGCAGCTTCTCGGCAACGCGTTTTCCGCCTACTCCATGTCGAACACCGATGGGGCTGTCCTGAGTAACCGGCCCGGGCAAAAGGTGTACGATAGCAACGGTAAAGAGTTGACCAATATCCCCGCGGGAGAAAGTAGCCTCTACGCTACCTACCTTCCCAACGAGTACTTTAGCCGATACGATATCTACGGCAAGGAGATGAACCTGTTTGCCAACCTGAACGCCTCCCTGTTGAAAACGACGAGTAACCTGACAAACCGTATCCTGTTGGGAGTTAACTTTAAAACGGACGGAAACCTGGGCGACGGGAAGGTGTACGACTTGGAGAATCCTCCCTACAGGGTGTTGTCTTCCGAGAACTCTTCACCCCGCCCCAGGAAATACTCCTCCATCCCGTTTATCAACCAACTATCGCTCTACGCCGAGGAGAACTTGTCGTGGCGACTGAACAGGCGGGAGCTCATCGTTCAGGCGGGTGTTCGGTACGATAACATCAACGGGAAGAATGCCTTCTCGCCCCGCTCTAACCTCTCGTTCGAGCTCCTGCCCGAAAGATTGTGGCTGAGGGGAGGCGCGGGCATCACGGCGAAGGCACCCACCACGCTCTACCTCTATCCCGAGAACGCCTATTTCGATTTCGTCCACTTCAACACGCTTAACATGTCGAACGTTCCCGAGGCAGAGCAGCTCTTTCTCTCCTCCACCCGGGTGTTTAACACCGAGAACGGGGATTTGAAAATAGCTACCAATAACAAGCAAGAGGTGGGCTTCGACGTCAGGGTCAATCGGATGCGCTTCTCGGTGACTGCCTACAACGAAGAGATGAAAAACGGGTATGGCTTGGCAACCACCCTGGATACCTACCACTTGTTGAACTATACCATTTACGAGGAGGCGACCCCGACCCCGGGTGCGATACCTACGCTCAAAGAGAAGGAGCGGCACAATATCTTCGTCTCCTACGCTACCCCCACCAACGATGTGAGGTCGCACAACCGGGGAATAGAGTACGACTTTGATTTTGGAAGGATCAACGCTATCCGCACCGCGTTCGTGATGAACGGTGCCTACATGCGCTCTACCGACTGGAGCGATGGACACTCCTTCAGTAACGAGAAGAACCTCAACCAGCTGGAGCGGAACGTGGGGGTTTACGAGCCGGGAACAGCTAAATATGAGCGGGAGCGGCTAGTCACCACGCTGCGGGCTACCCACAATATCCCTTCCATCGGTTTCGTCGTGACGGGTACCGCCCAGGTGAGCTGGATCAACAAGTCCTGGACCAACTACGGGAATGATACTACCTTCGTCTCCTACATCTCGCGGGTCGACGGGAAGGTAAAGCCGTTTAACGAATCGATGAAGGATGACGATGAGTTCAAGTACCTGTTTGAGCGCAAGAGCCCAACCCGCTTTATCGCGGAGTCGTTCCCTCCCGTGCTGCTGATCAACTTCCATCTCACCAAAGAGATCGGGGAGAACGTTAGGGCATCGTTCTACGCGAACAACATGTTTAACAGCCGACCGATGTACGAGAGCAAAAGGTCGCCCGGCTCGTTTACACGCCTCAACTTTCCTATCACGTTCGGGTTTGAGTTGGTGCTGAAGTTGTAGCCGTATGGAATCCAGGGGCGAGCCAATTGGATTCCACTTGGATGTTGATTGGATTTCGCTTGGTTGCCGCTGGTACCCCGCCTTGAAAAGGGCTCAGGATGAAAAAAAACAAATCTATAAAAGGTGTTGAAAATAAATAGTTGTGATAAAATGAAGAAAACAAGGTTAATCAATTATAGTCTCCTTTCGCTCCTGCTATTGCTTGCCACCGCTTGCGAGCAGTTCCAGAACGCATCGGGGATCAAGGAGATAGAGCCGTTGAGCGTTACCATAGGGGTAACCCTCAACCTGGGGGATAACCCCATGCCGAGCAGCTTGAACGTGCGGCTGGTGAACTTTGCCGAACGGTATGAGCTGACCACGACCATGTCGCCCGATAAGAGCGTCACCGTGGATGGGATCCTCCCTGGCATATACACCGTTACCGTGAGCGGCGAGGAGAACGCGGACGGGTTTACCTACATCTACGCCGGTAATGCCGTGAACATCGATATCGTGACCGATAACAAAAAGCTGCAGGTGGATGTGGCCGTATCCCGTTCCAGTGACCTCCTCTTTAAAGAGGTCTACTATTGCGGGTCGCGTACCCCCTCGGGAGGATCCTACTTCCGGGATCAGTTCTACGAGATTTACAACAACGGCGATGCCGTCCAAAACGTGCGGGGACTCTGTATCGCCATGATCAACCCCATGACGGCCACGGCCAACCTGCCGGTATGGCCGGAGCCTGACGCGGATAAGTACGTCTACGCTATTTCCATGTGGCAGGTGCCCGATACTACCGACTTCCCGCTACGCCCCGGGGAGTCGATCATCATCGCGCAGATGGCGGATGATCATCAGAAGCCGAACCTGAACCCCAACTCGCCGGTGAACCTGTTAAGCGCCGAGTTTGAGACGCTGGTAAGAACCACCTCGCTGATACAAGACAACCCGGCCATCAACATGACCATGGCATTCTGGCCCCGACCCACGCCTCAGTGGCTGACGACCGTGTTCGGGGGGGCGTTCGTGCTCTTCTTCCCTACCGAGCCCATCGACCCCAATAGCCCCACCGAGGTGGTGAGCCCCGTGGGTCAGACAAGCAAAAACTACCGTATCCCGATCGAGAACGTGGTGGATGCCCTGGAGAACGTGGGTAACCCGAACCAGATGGAGCTCAAGCGGATGCCCGCGGTGCTTGACGCCGGCGCGGCCACCGTGAACGGGACCTATCAGGCCAAAAGCGTTGCCCGCAAGGTGAAAGAGACGCTACCCGATGGTAGGGTGATTCTATACGATACCAATAACAGCACCAATGACTTCGAGGTGATGGATACCCCGATGATCAGGCGCTACGGGGCAAAGGCTCCCTCATGGAACAGTTGGAAATAGTGCGAACAGGTTAAAATGATGAAAATGAAAATAGTTAGATACATGAAAGGAGCGATGGCGATCGTGCTGGCCCTGCAGGTCGCCGCTTTCGCGGTAGCCGGGGAGAAGGGGGAGACCTCGACGCCTGCATCCATCGAGTTGTTGAAAGCACGGGCACTTTGGTTCCACAGTGGGAACGGTGCCGGGCTCACGCTCGATCAGTTGGAGAACTTCGGTTCGTTGAATGCCGCCTATAACCATACGACCGGTCCCTTTAAAAGGGTTCAGGAGGGTGTCAAGGTGAGCCACCTGGGCATATCCACCGAAGGGGGGGTAAAGCTTGGTGAAGGGTATGCCTGGGGCGAGTTCGGGTACAATAACGTGACCGACAGGGAGACCCGTTATAATACCGCGATGCTTAACCCCTTCAGGGGGGTGCCCTTCTTCCCGGTAGATCCAAACGTGAGCGACTGGAAGATGCAGCATTACGATCTCCGGATGAAGGCTGCCTCAAAACCGCTTTTCGGCAGGTACCTCCTCGGTATTCAAGCGGAATACCGGACCCATACCGGGGCCAAGCAGGTGGACCCCCGTTCGGAGCCGACCTATTACTCGGTGAACGTGAAGCCGGGTATCGCTGCCTCTTTCGGGAACCATCGGGTGGGCGTCAACATGGAGTACGAGAACGCGATACAGGAGGGGAGACATACCAACAGCAACAGCCAGTTACACCAGGACGTGTTCGTGATGAAGGGACTGGGGAACCATTACACCGCCGTGATCGGGGGCTTGCAGTCGCTGGGTGCTTTCCAGTACACCTCGAATAAGCTGGGGGGCGAGTTGCAATATGGCCTCCGCCTTTCGGGGTTGAATCTCCTGCTCAATGGGGGATACACCTTCCGGGTGGAAGACGCGATACGCGATATCAGCAAGCCCAGGAAAGAGGGTACGTTCCGTGACGAATCGCTCTACGCCAACCTGGCTGCCGTAATCGAGGGGGCCGATATGCACCGGGTAACCCTCTCCTATAGGAAAGACAACCAAAGCGGGATCGAGTACGTACAGGTGCTGGATCAGACGTACGAGGTGCAACAGTGGGTCGATCTATACAGCAGCGTGCGTTCCACCTACGTCCGGGACGACTATGCGTTTAGCTACGACTTTTACCGGGGTGCAGCCCACGAGTACCGTTGGAAAGCGGGGGTGATGGCTAACTACCGGTCTAATGACGACCGCTACATCATGCCGGCATCGAGCTTGAAAATCCAAAACCTCTACCTTGGGGTCAACGGAAAGGTGAACATAGCACCGGATTGTTTAGCTCGCGTGGTGCTGGGAGCCGACTTCCTTTACAAAAAGAACCTGAACGGCGAGTACCTGTATGGCGGTGCCGATCCGGAGTCGATTGTTATCACGGAGTTCATGATACCCGATGTGGCCTACCTGAAACAAGATTATTACAAGATCGGGGGCAGTGCGACCCTCTTTACTGGCATAGCGGGCAGGACAGGTCTCTACATGAGTCTCTTGGCCGACTACTACAAGCCGGTCGATGGGGATGACCACCGGTTCACGGTCACCATGGGGTTGGGCTTCACCTTTTGAACGATAGGGCAGTATGATGCGGCGACTCTTTTTCCTCTTTACTGCTCTGTCCCTCTTTTGTGTTAACGTCACGGTGAAAGCCCAAAAAGGGTTCGCCGTGATCGTGGACAGTGCGACCTACGCCGCCTGTCAGTCGGCAATCGACGCGTACGGGGGGTTGTTGACAAGCGAGGGGTTCACCGTGGCTACCCTGGCTCAAACGTGGGATAGACCAGAAGTCATCCGGGAGGTGCTGCTGGAGATGTACCGGAACGACGGGCTGGAGGGAGCCATCTTTATTGGTGATATCCCCATCCCGATGGTACGGGATGCACAGCACCTCACGTCGGCCTTCAAGATGAACCAGGAGCAGTTCCCCTTCAGAGACTCTTCCGTCCCGTCCGATAGGTTTTACGACGACTTCGACCTGGCTTTCGACTACCTGGGTCAGGATGAAAAGGAGCCGCTGTTTCACTACTACTCGCTTCGTTACGACTCCCCCCAGTTCATCAAGAGCGATATCTATACCGGCAGGTTGAAACCGACCCGCGAGGGTGAGGAGGGGGATCGTCAGATTAACGACTACTTCGCGAAGTTGCTGCGGGAGCGGGCGCGTGAAAACCGGTTGGATGTGATCACGACCTACACCGGTGAGGGGTCGTTTTCGAACAGCCTGACCGCCTGGCGAGACCAATGTTTCCTGATGAGCGAGCATTTCCGGGACGCCTTTACCGATAAGAACGCGGTCAAGTTCCTCTTTTACGATATGTATCCTTTTATGAAGGAGTTGGTGATCGAGGAGTTGCGGCGACCGGAGATGGACCTGATGCTTTTTCACGAGCATGGTACACCCGATAGGCAGTACCTGACCGCCATGCCTAAAGGCAAGTCGACGGATGAGTACCGCGACGCCGCCCGCCTTCTCTTCCGCCAGCAGCTCAAACGGTTGAAAAGCCCGGAAGAGCGGCAACAGCGCGTGGAAGAGTGGATGCAACACTACCGGGTCGACTCGTTATGGTTCGAGGGTGCGTTGACACCGGAACAACTGGAGAAAGATTCGTTGGAAGCGCTGCGCACGGGCATCGTCCTGGAGGATATCCCGCTGATCGCCCCTAACGCGCGGGTGGTGATCTTCGACGCGTGCTACAACGGCGACTTCCGTGAGGATCGCTTTATTGCTGGGGAGTACATCTTTGCCGGGGGGAACACCCTGGTGACTTTCGGCAATAGCGTGAACGTGCTGCAGGATAAAAACTCTACCGACCTGCTGGGGATGTTAGCGATGGGCTTTAGCGTGGGGGAGTGGACCCGGGAGATAAATATCTTGGAGTCGCACATCATTGGCGATCCCACGTTCCGTTTTTCGGGAGAAGGGGCATCGCGTATCGACCTCAATACCACCCGGGGCGACTACTGGTTGTCATTATACGATAACGAACAGCACCCCGACCTCAAAGGGTTGGCGCTGAACAAGCTATTCTACCTGGAGCATGATGCCCTGCCGAAGTTGCTTGTCGACGCCTACCAAACCTCCCCCTCCTACGCGGTGAGGTGGCAAGCGTTTCACCTGTTGCAACACTACCGGGGCGATGCGTTTGCCGACGTGTTGGAACAGGCCATTCATGATCCGTACGAGTTTATCCGGCGGAAAGCGGTCTACTCGATGGGGAGGGTGGGTGACAACCGCTTTATCCCGGGTATTGTATCGGTTTACCTGAATGATTACTTAGACGAACGGGTTCATTTTAACTCCACCTTCACGTTCGATCTGGTCGACGCGCAGAAGCTGAAAGCCGAGGTGAAGCGGCAACTGGAGGAGAACAACTCCTTCCCGGACAAGGAGGCTGTTTGGAACAAGTTCAAAGGGCTGATCGATTCCAGAGGGCGTATCGCGTCCATGGCCGATGCCGTGACCGATAAGGAGAAACCACTGAAAGCGAGGCTGTCGGCAACCCGGATGTTGCGCAACTACGCCTATCATCGCCATGTGCCCGACTACCTCGAGGTGATTGCCGACCCGGGCGAAGAGGAGGCCCTGCGCATCGCGCTGGCCGAAGCGTTGGGTTGGTTCACGTTATCCTACCAAAGAGACGCGATCGCGGCCACCTTTCAGGAGGTCGCGGACAACCCCGAGACCTCCGGGAAGCTGAGAAACGAGTTGCTGAAATCCTTGGCGCGGCTCAAGGTGTTTACACGATAAAACGGCATAAGGTTATGAAGAGATTGACTCTTATATCCCTGATACTATTTCTGAACGCATTTTTATTTCAGAATAGCCCTTTACTCGCGAATGGAGTTTTGTCCCTGAACGCCCCTTTGCTTTCAAACGCACCTTTCGCCCTTTCGGTAGTGGAACGGGTGAATCTTGAGTGTTGTTTTTCGGCAGAGGAACGTGTAATTTCTGACGATGGCACGTGCAACATGCCGTTCCTTGAATCCTTTCGTTCGCAACCACGTCTGATTCCCGAGGGAGGCCGGTTCGCTACCCGTTTGCTGGTGGTGATCGACTCCCTGAGCTTCGATCAGGTAGCCCCGGAGGTGATGGCCTACAAGCAGGTGCTGGAAACAGAGGGATTGGGAGTGGTGGTACTTGTCGGTACATGGACCACCCCGGACGAGGTAAAGGAGGAGATCATCAAGGTGTACCGGGAGGCTCCCGTGATGGAAGGGGCGGTCTTCATGGGGGATATCCCCGTGGCGCGCATCAGGAATTTCCAGCATGCCACCACTGCCTTCAAGATGAACGAAAAGGCGTTTCCCATCGAGGAGTCCTCGGTCACGAGCGACCGCTTCTACGATGATCTCGACCTGGAGTTCGAGTTCTTACAGGTGGATGAGAACAACCCCCGTCACTTCTATTATAAGCTCAAGGAGGAGTCCCCCCAGGTAATCGCGAGCGATTTCTATTCGGCCCGGATGATGCCTCCCTCGGATATGGGGGTCGATACTCACGACCTGCTTAGGCGTTACCTTCGCAAGGTGGTAGAGGCGCACCGGGAGGTGAATTGGGCAGACAACGTCAAGTTTTTTAACGGGCACGGTTACAATTACGATTGCCTCACTGTGTGGCAGAACCAGCAGTTCGTCCTCCGGGAGCAGTTTCCCGAAGCGTTTCGCTCCTCCCGCGGCAATGCGTTTTACAATTTCCGGCAAGACCCGTTCATGAAATATCACCTCTTCGAGCGGCTGCAGTCGCCCGAAACCGATCTCTTCGTTTTTCACGAGCATGGCGCTTTCGATACCCAGTACATCAACGGGGGCTACCCGGCGCCAAATATGCTCGGGATGAGCAGCCAGGGGACGATTGGTCCCATGGAGGCGCTCTCCATCTCCCTGCGTAACCGCTATCGTGCGCTTAGCGGGGAGCGGTTGGAAGCGTTCGTCGAGAAAAGCGTTAAGGAGTACCACCTTACTCCCGACTTTTTCGCTTCGGAGCTGCTGGATAGCACCCGGGTAGCCGATTCCACGTTCGCTGCCGATATCAACATCGTTCTGTCAGATTTGCGGGACCTCAAGCCCCAGCCCCGTATCACCATCTTCGATGCCTGCTATAACGGGTCGTTCCACAAGCCCGGGTACGTGGCCGGTTACCATATCTTTGCCGATGGGGGAACGGTGGTGACGCAAGGCAACACGGTCAACGTGCTGCAAGACAAATGGTCGATGGAGTTGATCGGGATGCTCGCGGAGGGGGCCAGGATTGGCTTCTGGCAAAAAGAGATCCAGACGCTGGAGTCGCACCTTATCGGTGATCCCACCTACCGGTTGATTCCCGGTGGCATTTCGGCGGGAACGAACCCGAGCGATTTCAGTAACCCTGCCCACCAATCAATTTCCGGAGGTTTTTCCGCGGAAACGAATCCAGGCAACTGCGGCACCCCCGCCCACTTGGCGATGTCCGATGGCAATGATAGAGATGGCATCCAGCAGTCGAATGCGTTGAACAGGAAACTGGCACTGGAGAGGAACCATCGTGAAGCCTGGTTGCCCTACTTAGAGAGCGATAACCCCAACTACCAGTCCATCGCCTTGAAGATGCTGTCGTATAATCCCCCCGCCAACTACCCCGAGCTCCTGTTGCAAACCCTGCAGGAGAGCCCCTATGCCTCGGTGAGGATGCAGGCGTTGCAGCGGACTCTCTACTCTTCCGGTGAGCACCTCACGGAAGCCCTGCTTATCGGCTTGGAAGACCCGTACGAGCTGATCCGTCGGAACGCGGCGAGGTTCGCGGGCTACTCGGGAGACGAGCGGTTGATAGCGCCATTGGTGCATACGCTCCTCTTTTCCAACGAGAGTCAGCGGGTGCAGTACGCGGCACAAAACTCCCTGGAGATGTTTGATTTCGAGAAGGTGCAAGGAGAGTTATCGCGTCAAGCTGTCGGTTCCCATCTACCGGACGCCACGAACACGGCCGAACGGGTGATCTCCTATTTCGCTTCACAAAAAGAGCGGTACGGCAATTACCTGACGGTGATGCAAGACAAGACCGCGAAGGCATCAGAGCGAATCTCCGCTATCCGCTTCCTGCGAAATAATAACAACCATTTGCAGGTACCCGAGCTTTTGGAGATTTTAGCGGATAATAGCGATGACACCGAGGTGCGGGTGGTATTGGCAGAGGCGTTAGGCTGGTTTCGCTGGAGCGTGAAGAAGGAGCAAATCATAAACGCACTGGAGGAACTCCGCGAGAATCCCTCCATGCCGAAAGAGTTGAGCGATGAGATCACCCAGACCCTTATTCGGTTAACGTAGTGTTTTTTTTGTCTGGTGCAAGCCCTCTATTTGTTACTCCTTCATCCTGTTTACACTGCTATGGCCTTACTCCTCAACCGCCATGTTGTGGAAGACGTTTTGCACGTCCTCATCCTCTTCGAACTTCTCCAGCAGCTTCTCGATCTGTGCCCGCTCCTCGTCGTTTAGGGTCTTGGTATCGTGCGGGATGCGTTCGAATTCGGCCG
>DUPB01000242.1 GCA_012838585.1 Bacteroidales bacterium | reverse complement strand
TCGCTTAACCGTCCGTAGGCAGCCCTGACTGAAATCAACTCCCTTACCCTTAGTCTATTCAGCAGGCTGACCCGCGAGAGCAACAGCTCCTCCCCAATGAACGTCATCCGCAATGTCAGCTGCTCATCCGCCACGAACTCAAGCGCACGGCTCAGGAAGAATGCATTGTTTTCTATATGGTGACGAATACGTTGATTAGGGTACACCAGCAATGGGAACGGCACCGCGTTCCACACCTTCATCGCTTCGCCCACCACGTCGATTCGGGCCGCGTTACCCAACAGGAAGCGTTTTTGCACCGACAGTTCCGTCCGGTGAAACGGCACCTCACCGCCCAGGAAGTTATCTATCCCCATGGAGTGCGAAAGGAAAAAGACGGGGCTTGTCATCTCCAACGGCTTCCTCTTTCGCCTTTGTTGATCATACGCCTCTCTCACGGAGTAACGCAGTTGGATACCCACTTCAGCGGTGTTCAACGCATCGGATCGGTTTACCACCTCATCATTCAACCACTCGAACACCAACTCCCCTTGCGGTTGTAACCGGGAGCGGCGCACCCACAAGGTGTGAGCCAGCCCGTTGCGGTATTCCCGCTCGTAATTAATCTCCCCGAAGTCACGGTAGGTGGCTTCATTGAGCGATCGCCGGTAGGTTATCAGCAACAGGTCATTGGGTGAACGGGGATGCATCTCGCCAGGCGAGTAGAGGTCGTTCTCGTAAACCAGCCGCAGGTTATTTTTCGGGAACTCCTCCTCATGGTACATTTTTTTGGTGAACGAGTAGGTCGCTTCGCCCCGGTACTTGAAGCGCTGGTCCCTAAAGCCGTACGCCACGTATCCCTTCACGAAGAGGTAAGGGTTTAACCTCGAGTTGGAGGCGATACCCGCCCGTAACCGTACCCCCTCAATGGGGTTGTAGGTGGGTAACGTCTGTATCCTCCCGAAGTCGAACCGGTTCGTCTCAGTATTACCCAGCGGCACCCAATCGCCTATAACGAAGTTGACCGCCCGTTTAAGAAACCCGGGAGAACCTTCGGATTTTTCCGGGGATGTCGCTTGGGAGTGTGAAAGCGTCTCAGCATGTGAATCGTGAGAAGCCCGGGAAACTGGCACGGTACTCTTCGTATCATCTGCGAAAAGTAGACCACACAGCATCCATAATAGAAGGGGGATAAACGTTTTTTTCATTTTGCATTCTATTTATAGTTTCCTGTACCGAACCCGCTTGGGTTCCACGTTACCGAGTCGCATCTTCTTGTTCTCCTCGTACTCGCTGTAGGAGCCTTCAAAGTAGAACACCTCGGAGTTGCCTTCAAACGCCAGGATATGGGTACAGATGCGGTCCAGGAACCAGCGGTCGTGCGAAATCACCACGGCGCAACCCGCGAAGTTTTCCAACCCCTCTTCCAGCGCCCGCAACGTGTTGACGTCGATATCGTTGGTCGGCTCGTCTAACAACAGCACGTTGGCCCCCGCCTTAAGGGTCAGCGCCAGGTGCAAGCGGTTCCGCTCCCCACCCGATAGCACGCCACACAGCTTCTCTTGATCGGCACCGGAGAAGTTGAAGCGGGCAAGGTACGCACGCGCGTTGATGTCCCTACCCCCCACTTTCACGAACTCCGATCCGCCGGAGACCACCTGGTAGACCGTCTTATCGGGGTCGATGGCCGCGTGTTGCTGATCCACGTAGGCCGTCACCACGGTCTCTCCCACCTCGAACGTCCCGGCATCGGGCTGCTCCATCCCTTCAATCAACCGGAAGAGCGTGGTTTTACCTGCCCCGTTCGGGCCAATCACCCCCACGATCCCGTTGGGTGGGAGCATGAAGTTGAGGTCGTCAAACAGCAACTTATCCCCGTATGCCTTCTTCACCTGCTTCGCCTCGATGACCTTGTTGCCGAGACGGGGACCGTTCGGTATAAAGATCTCTAATTTCTCCTCCCGCTCTTTCTGGTCCTGGTTCAGCAGCTTCTCGTACGAGTTGAGGCGCGCCTTGCCCTTCGCGTGGCGTGCCTTTGGCGCCATGTTGATCCACTCCAATTCACGTTCCAGCGTCTTACGCCGCTTGCTGGCCTGTTTCTCCTCCTGCGCCATCCGCATGGTCTTTTGCTCAAGCCATGAGGTGTAATTCCCTTTCCACGGGATACCCTCGCCGCGATCCAGCTCAAGGATCCAGCCCGCCACGTGATCCAGGAAGTAACGGTCATGCGTGATACATATTACCGTTCCCTTGTACTGCTGCAGGTGTTGCTCTAGCCAGTCGATCGACTCCGCGTCGAGGTGGTTGGTCGGCTCGTCCAGGAGCAGCACGTCCGGCTCCTGCAAGAGGAGGCGGCAAAGGGCCACGCGGCGCCGCTCTCCACCCGACAACTCGTGAACCGGTTGCTCTTCCGGGGGACAACGCAGGGCATCCATCGCCCGCTCCAGCCGGTTATCGATATTCCACGCGTCGGAGGCGTCCAGCTTATCTTGCAATACCGCTTGTCGGGCGAACAGCGCGTTCATCTTCTCCTCATTCTCGTAATACTCGGGCAACCCGAATTTCTGGTTGATCTCCTCGTACTCGTTCAGCAGGTCCATCACCGGTTGCACCCCCTCCCGCACCACATCAATCACCGTCTTACCAGAATCCAGTTGCGGGTCTTGCTCCAGGTAGCCCACCGTGAAATCTTTATCGGACACCACCTCACCCTGGTACTCCTTCTCGATTCCCGCGATAATCTTCAACAGCGTCGACTTCCCCGAGCCGTTCAGCCCGATGATCCCGATTTTGGCACCGTAATAAAAGGAGAGGTATATATTTTTCAATACCTGCTTGTGTGGCGGGTACATCTTGCTCACCCCCACCATCGAAAAAATAATCTTCTTATCGTCTGACATACGCTTTTATATCATCAATATTACATCTATTTCAAATCCATTTGCCCCGTTGAACCTACATGCGACATACTTTACTCAACGTGTTACACGCGACATACGACACGCAAAACGCACGATATACGATACGCTCCTTAACGGTCCACAAAGATAGCGGTTATTTCCGAAAACTGCACTTGGAACGCAGTACGCACTCCTCGCACAGGGGCTTGCGCACCTTACACACCAACGCCGAAAAATCGAGGATAGACCAGTTCAACTCCTTGCATGCCTTCACGTTGGTCACCTTTTTCGCCAACTCCTGAATCTCCTTGTCGTTCCTCACGTCCTGCATCTCGCCTGGGATAAAATAACGCTTCAGCAGCCTCGACATGTTGACGTCGAGC
>DUPB01000241.1 GCA_012838585.1 Bacteroidales bacterium | reverse complement strand
GAACGGGGGCTACAGCGAAGTGGCTATTTTCAAGAAAAAAGAATCGGTGATGAACCGTATCATAGAGTCGTTGAGAAGTTATTTACTGCCTCAAAAAACAGGGGAGGAATAAGTTATGACCACACACACGATAAAACAGGCCGCGGCAAGGCTGCTCTTGGCAGCCTTGGCCGCGATGATGGCGATAGGGAGCGTAAAGGCACAAGACGATTTTTTAAACAACAGGTTCTCGTTGACGGTAAATCCTGTGATGCCGCCTTATACCGGCAAGTTGTCGGATTACTTCAACGCGCCGGGGAAGATCGGGGGCTCAATCTTGGTGAAAGGTCAGATCGACGCCAGGTCATGCCGGTTTTATCTCCACGTCGCCATCATCAACGTGGAGACGCAAGCCTCCGTGCGCACGAGGAAGGGTTTCGTGCCAAGTAACCCGCGTACGATAGATCTGTCCGTCATCCCCAATAACACGCTTATCCAGTATGGCGATTTGCAGCAGGCGATGAGCGAGCAAAACCTCGAGTACTCCGGGTTCACCCGCGAGCAGGTGACTCGCGAAGGGCTGCCGCCGGGGCAATACATGATAAAGCTCACGTTGTTCGTATTCCCGAACGGGTGGGATGGTTTCATGGAGCTTGGCTCTAAATACAGCCCACCCTTTACCATCTCTCCTGCCATGGCTGGCGCAGTTGACCCGCCGCAGATCATTCATCCGCTCAATGGGGCACAGATTCCTCTTGAGCAAATGCAAACCCTGCAGTTCACCTGGAGCATGCCGCCCGGTGCCTCAGCCGGAACGCAGTACAAATTAAGGATCATCGAAGTCGGCGACCCCGGCATGAACTACCGCGACATGTTGCGCAGCAATGCCTACCCGGCCTTCTTCGAAACCACCGTGACTGGTGTCACCTCATATCTTTATACCCTTAACAATCCCGCATTTAAGCCGGATATGTCTTACGCGTTCGTGGTAAAGGCGATTGACCCGTTTGGCGGAAAGAATTTCAAAAACGAAGGTTACAGCGAGGTGAATGTCTTCACACAGGCCAAGAAAGTGATGAGTGGCACATCGCCACCGCCAACTATGCCGCCCTCATTCGGCTACCCGGAATATAATGTGGTTACGCCGCAATTCTATCAAATCTCCACCTTGAAAGGAACGTTGAAGTACAAATACCACGACCAGACAAAGACCTATCCGTTAAAAAATGCGCGGATCAAGTTGGTCACAAAATACATTGTGAAATATAACAACGGAAAAATCAATGAGGAAATGACGAGGAAGGAGGAAAAGAGGACGTTAAATGGGAAGGATTATAAAGACGGAGAAACCATTGCAACTACCCATACCGGCGACAACGGGGAGTTTACTTTTCTCTTTCAGAACGGTGATACCGGCGAACCGATAGATGATATAAATTGTGTCTCAAATGTAGTGGCGCAAGCCTGCCCCCCTGTCAGGGCGGACGAAATGTTGTTGGCCGATGCCGTTGGGCCGCGCGGCGGCCCCAATCCGGGAGAAAACAGCCTTGCATCATCGGCTGCCGAAGATGGGTGTAAGCTGTACAAAGGATATGCCATTGTGATTGAAGGTGAGCATGCGAAATACTACCTGGATCCCGACCAAAAACTCGATTATTTTTTTGAAATAAAAGGCGGTGAAACCAGGGAAGCGGGGGAGATGATTTCCACGGTAAGAGCCGTAAGGCTCGCCATCACGATGAAAAGAAAAGAGAGTCAATTTGTCGATGATAAATGGGTCGTCCATAACCAGGAGCATCTCGGCTACGGTGGATTGGTCGCTATGCTGTACCGAAAACTGCCGGTGTCGGATATTTTGGGTTCAATGTTATCTTTCACCCCCGTTTTTCCTCAGAATGATGTGACTCCCGATAAAAATGATGACTTCCCTTTGCCGAAAGGAGAGGGGATGATTTGCGTCGGAAAAGTGGAACTTGATGAAAACGGTGTGGCAAATTTCCAATCGGTGGTGGTGACCGACGAGAATAATGCCGATTACCAGTACTACCTGTATGTGGGGCCTGCCGACCCGTCAAAAGCGACCTACAACTACGAAACCGAAACGCCCCGCCGCATCGATTTAAATAGGGGTGAAAGATTTACCTACATCGACAGCGATGGCAGCACCCGCATCATCACTGAAAATATCAAAGATTTGCTTGACGAGCGTTCCGCGTATGCTTGGAGCGAAACACACACCGTCTCTTATACCGAGGAATTTGAAGTCAAACCGCCGACGCTGCGTGTGGAAGTAAGGGAGAGTGAGGGTAATAAGTTGTTGGACGACCAAAAGGATAACGTTAATGTTTACCTGACCGAGATTTTTCACAAAAAGATAGGATTCACCGAGTGGGACGAAACAAAGACCTTCCCGATGCCCTGCGTGGATAAGGGTGTTTACCTGTGGACTTGTAAGGAGATGCAAGTAGACGAAAATGGGGTTTTTGGGCCGCATCGCAAAATCAAAGTGTCGGCGAAAGGCTTTGAAACAAAGGAGATAGATCTGGAGGGTGTCCTGAGGATGGGAGAATACAGAAATGTTCCCGTCACGCTCAAATATGGCGCGGAGTTCAAGGGTACGGTTAAAGATGCCGAAACCGGAAAACCAGTTCCCAATGCCTATATCGAGATAGCGGGCTACACCGATAAGGATAAGAAAACCGATGAGAACGGGAAATTCCAAATAATGCTACGCATGTCGGAAACACCCGTGAAGGTGATTGTCACGGCAAACGGGTATATGACCGATACGCTGGTCTATATATTCAACCAGGAAGTGAACGAAAGGAACATCGGTATCTTCAAAAAAGCACGTCGGTTGAAAGTACAAGTGACGAAACAAGAGGGTCCCACACCCGCGGCCGGTGTAGTGGTTACTTTGCCCGATGTCCCCGAGAGCTGGCGCCGTGACATGGACTTGGCTGCGGTAGGACGGCAGCATCAATGGGAGAAACAGCTCCCCGCCGAAACCTACTATGCCTTCAACCGAGGGAGACACCCGGTTTCAGGCCCCAACGCGACAGACGTTTTGCAACTGCCGCCGTTAGGGACCACCCTGAAGGGTCTCGACCTGGGTCCGAATGCAATAAGCATGTTGGAAGATGCCCAAGCGGCCTCTCGTCAAATGCTTCACGTCTCCTCGAAAGACCCCATTCCCGGTCACCTTTTCGTGCCTTCGTATCCTCCATACAGTGTATATACTGATCAAAACGGCAGCGCCTACCTGGTCTTTGAGGGTGGCGACGAGAATAACGACCTGTTTGAAATATGGGTGGCAAATCCTTCATCTGCAAAAGACGAAGCGGTGATGATGCGACTGAAAGTTCACATCCCCTATGGCAAAAAAGCACGGCATGAACACATTATCATGCCTTCGGGGCGCTGTATGACCGGTACGGTTTACCGCGGCGAAAGCAACAACATACCGTTGGGGAGTGTATCGGTAACGGCACATCTTCAAATAGGGAAGGTGTCGCTGCCCTATCAACTGGAAACGAAAACCGCCACCGACGGAACCTTTACGTTACGTAACCTCCCCATTGACATTCCTTTCAAATTGTCAATTACCACTACGCGACCCAACCTGATCGGGTATGAAGAGGAGAATTACACGATTCCAAAAGGGGATACATTCCATATCGAGGGACGCGGAACAATAACCACCTGCCATACCGATACGTTTCACCTGAAATATATTGAAGGCGTGGCTACAGACCGTTTTATGGGATTCCCATTCCAATCGACCAAGTTTGAGGAGCAGGCCGACAACAGTTACCTTGTTTCCGGGAAAGTTACGCTCGGAGGAAATAGCTTCTTCAACGGGCAAACGGTGGATGTGAAAGATATCCGGATGCTGAAAACAACTGAAAAGAACAGCGACAACAATTATCTGCTTACTCCCGATAACCTGCCGGTTGTGATGGATATCAATCAACTTACGGTGGAGCTGAGCAGCGAATACAAGGCGTTGATCATTGATGAAAGTGGCTTGAAGTTGCAAAGCAAACCGGAAGGCAAAGGGGAGTTACGGGCTGCTGTATTGATTAGCGGTAGCGATGAACTGACCGCCAACTTCGGGGGATACGGCTACAGGTTACCACCTCAATTATACCTTGTGCAAAAGCCAGGTGAGCTGAGTACCGAAATGCCCGTTTTCAGTAGTGCCGAAACGCTCTCGGCGCCGAATGTGGGAGGTGGTTCGGGCTATTACCCGTCCGATGGTGTCAATTCAACGCTGGTCTACTCCATCGATGGTTTTGAGAAAGCCGCCGAAGCGCAACCCGACAAATCCTATTTCAGTAAAACATCGGGATTGATGCTGCAAACCATACTCAAAGCAAACATCGCCACGATCAATCCTGCCAATGTGGAACTCGATGCCGGCGTGATCCAGATTTCGAAAAAAGGAATAGCTACCGTGAATCCGAAGCCGTTCACGATGAAAATGGGAAATTGGTCGCTATCATGCAACAAGTGGGAGATAACCAAAGAGGGTGTGACCATACCGGATGCAATCCTCTCTACCGGTATCGATGTGAAGATAGAAAACCTGAAGATCACTTCTACTGAACTGAAAACCAATCAGGCTACCGTGCATCTGGATAAACTGAAGCTTTTTGGCGTGAAGGATATCAACATTCATACCACCCATAAAGGGCTGGTGTACAAATACCTTCGCGATGGGGTGCACGGGTGGTCGCTCTATGCTGTTCCAGAAATCGGTCAAACCGTGGCGGCATCGCTGCACAATATGCCCGGGCTTGATCCGAACGACAAGATCGAATTCACATCGGTCGATATCAACAACCAAGGTGAAAGTATGTTTGTGCTGGGACCGCGTAAATTCAGGCTGTTCAACCTGGTCGATTTTGAGCCGTACTCACCTTCCTATATGAGTGTCACCACCTCCTATGTCAAGTTGAAAGGCTTCTATGACTTTGGAATCCCCAACTACTCGAAGCCGTCGGGAGCAATGGCTTATGTCCGTTCCGGCAATAACTTCGTGTTCAAAATGCTCGATATGGATCCGTTGTTTTTCACGCACCACAATGTACGTTATGACCTGACGTCGGATTACAACCTGTCCGACAGGCTGTTTACAGCCAAGGGCTTTATGACGGAACCGGGCCATTTGCCGCATATCAAGGCTACCTTAAGCCATACCCCCACCGAAACGAAAATCGATATTGACAATGGCGAAAAACTTTCGATGGGCGGCGACAATGAGTTGGCAAACCTCCGTGGTGGAATCCGTGTGGTGAACAAAGCCTGGGATGTGCTTCGCTTCGAAGGCGATGTGAAAGGCATGAACAATATGGCTCAAAACCAAAAAATGAACTTCGAGGTAAGGGGCGCCGTAATGGCAAAAGGTCAAAACATCGTGGTGGACGATATACCCAGTTTCCCGGGGATGACGTTTACTTACGATTTACCCAAAGCGCGGTTGATAGGCACGGCCGAGTTAAAAACCAATATTTTTGGGTTTGACATAAACGGAAATCTTATGGCGCTCATGGATAGCCAGGGGTGGCTATTCCAGGCTGGTGGCTATTTGGGCATACCCGCTATCGGGTCGGCCAATTTCCACGGGTTATTCGGCAACTACATGGATATGCCACCCGAAGTATCGGCCCTTGTTGGCGATGCGCGCTGTTTACCCAACGAATTCAAGCGGAACCTGAGGGGATTTTTCTTTACGGCGGGGATCACACGCGAAATATTGCCGAAAGTGCATTATGATTTTGGGGTTGTCTCGGTAACAGCCGGCGTGGATCTGGGTATTGATGCGCGGGTGTATATGCTGTTTGGACAAGGAACCACGTTAGGAATTGGCCTGATGGCGGAAGGACGTGCTTATGCTTCGGGTTATTGTCCGATAACCTGTACTTCGGCAGATGCCGGTGCCGTGCTTCAGTTGGGTGCCAGTAGTGAATATAACACGAAGTTACGTCAGTTCAATATTGACGGATGTGCCAGCTTGGACTTAAAGTTCTCTGTATCGCAATGCGTTCCTTTACTGGTGGAATGCGGTCCCTGTGTAACACTCAGTTTGCCTGATTTTACCATCGGTGCAAAATTACATTGGGATAATAACAATGGTTTCTCCGCCGGTATCACAAGGGACATGTGTGACCAGCAATGCAAGTGAGAAGATTAGTTTTATAGAAAAGATGAATAACGAGAGTATCTAAAAAAACAAAAAACAACCACAATGAAAAAGATAACAGCACGCGGTTCCCTGCGCAAAAAATATATCCTGTCGGCAGCGGTTCTGTTTCTCTTCTCCATCACCATGGCGCAACAACAGGAAAATCTGTCGGTACCCGCGCCAAAAGGTGTCCTGGTTTTCACGGGGATGGCTCTGCCAAACGGGAACCAAGTGGACAGGTACACCGTTGAGCGTTCTTACGATAAAAAGAGATGGGAACAGCTGACGGAAATGAGATCTCCAGCCGACTGGAATGCTTTTCAGGCCGCTTTCAACAACTGGAAGCCCGATTTCGGATTCCAGGGAGAGCCACCGCTGGAGGTGTTGCAAGCCGGTTGGCAGAAATGCGAAGCGGCGGGCGTGATCGACAGCCTGGGATACTGGTCGCCACTGACCGGTATCCGCCTGGCCGCGGGCATTGCCTATTACGACCAGACGGTCGAAAAAGAGAAAAAAGTATGGCACCGTGTACGGGCTTATAAAGGGGGTAAAATGGTGTCGGAATCTATTTCGTATCCCGTGCAATACCCCTTCCTCCCGCGATATGACCCCATCACGCTGTCGGAAAAAGCTGTGAACCGGTATTACTACTATATGCAATGGCGCTCCAAGGGAGATGCACCCGCACCCTATTTCGAGGTCAGATATTACGAAAACAAAGAGTTGAAAGAGGCAAAAGGAGTCATGGCCCGTTACAAGGTAGATAATAGCACCTATTACATTTTTCAGGACACTATCGCCAACCTGACCGGCGAGAGGCAGTATTTTCTCAACCCCTTGGATATGTACGGCAATCGCGGAGCGGCTACCGAAATCGTTTTTGTATCCCAAACCTCGGCCAAAGCAAACTATTTCAGCAAGGCAAATGCCCATACGCTGGAACAGGGATATGGCGTGAGGATCCATTGGGAGCTGAACAACCCGGAAATATTGAAAAGTATAACCCTGTTCAAAAGCGATTCGTTCGACGGGAAGGAATATATGCCGGTAGCAACCCTTCCGGCCACCGACACTGCCTATATTGATGCAGACGTCGTTCCCGATAAAATGTACTACTACTACCTTGAAACGGAGAGCGCGCAGCACGATAAGCCGCTAAAGAGCAACATCTTCTTTGCCAATGCTTACGATAAACATCCTCCCGTTCCCCCGGTGATCCGGGGAGGAGCAAGCGGGGGAAAAGAGGTGCGGCTGGAGATCGAAGCAAACGACATACACTTAGCCGGCGTGAGAGTCTATCGCAGCAACGGGATAGCTCCTGAACTGCAACCCATTAGCGATATTTTGCCGTTACATGACAATGTCGCTCTCTTCACCGACACAAGTAGCGTCTTGCGGGGCGATCGGGGATACCTTTATGCTGCTACTACCGTGAATACAAGCGCCGTGGAGAGCGGCTTTTCAAACAGACTGACCGTTGTTCCCGATATCAAAACCGTTCCCCCGTCGCCCAACCAACTTACGGCTTATCTGAACGACGAAGAGGCCGTACAATTGCTTTGGGAGGATGTGCAGGCATGGCATCTACACATCAGGGGATATGCTGTGTACCGGAGGGAATTGCCTGACGGTAGCTTCGAGCCTCTGTTGCCCAAAGACAGCCTCGTTTTGGGACAGGCATTTGCCGATAAAACCGTGATTGAGGATAAGGCATACGAATATGCCGTGCAAACCGTGGACTATTTCGGCGGAACCAGTGAAACCATGGCTCAGACAACCATTTATATCCAAATCAAGCAGTTGCCCGCTCCGCCCGAAATAACGTTGAGGCAGGAAATGGGAAAAGTAATTGCAGAATGGTATAAAATGACCGATGAGGACCTTTGGGAAACAAATCTTTACCGTTATCAGCGAGGAGGTAAAGAGCAATTGCTGAAGAGGTTCACTTCGCGAGATGAGCCTTATTTCGAGGATGATTCGGTTGCTAAAGGAGAACTCTATTTTTACTTTACCACCTTTACCGATAGCAATAGGCGCGAAAGCCTCCGTTCACCCGAAAAAAGCATCCGGGTCAAATAGGATGGTACAAAAAAGATCAACTTACCTGTTCCGCAAGAAACTTATCACCCATCACAAAGTCAAGACATATGTTTTTTTAAAAAACCATATATATTGTTGATTCTCAAAAAAAATATTTATTTTTGTAGTAATTAACAAAACAATCAGGGGTGGAAGATAATGTTGGAACAAAAGAAAAAAACAGGTAACAACACATTTATTAGAAAACAGACGTTTATGGCTGTTTTTCTGTTGCTTGTCCTGTTTATATTTTCAACAACGTGCAAAGAAGAAGCGCAAAATCTCGGCACACAAGAAGATTTTAGCGAATTTGAAAAGAAAATTGCCCGCTACTCTTTTCCCACCGACTCCCTGCTGATATTGCTATCGCAGAGCGAGAAAAAAAAGGACGACCGCACCCTCGCGGCGGTTTGTAAAGTGATAGGACAGCGATTACGTGACCATTCCAACTTTTCGCAAGCCATTATCTATCATCAAAATGGATTGAACGCTGCCCTCAGAACCAAGGATACCATTAGTATCGCCCAACTGCTAAACCAGTTGGGAACCGATTTCAGGCGAATCGGCGCGTTCCCTGAAGCATCCGATTATCATTTTAGGGCATTGCGTCTGTCGGAAACTTATTCCAGAAAAAGCGATTATGCCGGGAAGAAAAATAAGGTCATGGCGCTCAACGGCATCGGGAACATTTACCTCTCGCTGGAGAACCTGCCTGAAGCCCTCCGCTACTTCAATGAAGCCCTAACAAGTGAAAAAGAGTTGCGTAGCCCGTTGGGACAGGCCATCAATTACGCAAACATCGGCAACGTGTATAAAATGACACAGCAATACGATTCAGCCTTCGTCTATTACCGCCATTCCATGGAACAAAACAGGCTGGCAAAGTCGAAGTTGGGAGTCGGATTGTGCCACATTCATTTCGGCGAGATATACGAGCGGCAAAAGCAGTACGATAAAGCCGAAGTTGAATATCAAGAGGCATACGATATCATGGAGAATATTTCCGACACGTGGCACTGGTTAAGGGCGTGTCTCTCGCTGGGACGGATAAACCTGTTGCAAGGCGACGACCAGAAGGCGCGGCAGTATATCCTGCTGGCGAAAGATCAAGCCGAAAGAATTGATACCCCCGAACAGTTGTCGGAAGTATATGACCTGTTGCATCAGCTCTATGAGCGAAGAGGCGATTACCGACAGGCGTTGGACGTCTATAAAGTAAGCAAAGCCTATCAGGACAGTGTTCGGAACATCAGCAAGGTGAACCAAGCACTCGATATGCGTATCAATTACGAACGCGAAAAAAGCACCTTGCGCATTGACCAGTTGAGCGCCGAATATGAAGCCCAGAAACGTGAGAAAAAAATAATCACCGTTTCAGCCGTCATTATCATTGTCTTCATGATTTTGTTCCTCGCGGCACTGGGTTACGCGTATGCGAACCGCAACCGCAGCAACAAGATCTTGAAAAACGTCGACAAAATGCGCTCCGATTTTTTCACCAACGTGACACACGAGTTTCGCACCCCACTGACCATTATATTGGGATTCGTTTCTCATGTAAGAGGGCAAAGAAACATGATCAACCCTGCTGTTGTACCTTATCTAAATGCCATTGAAAGGCAGGGGAATAACTTGCTGCAGTTGGTTAACCGAATGCTGAATATGGCGAAAATGGAAGCCGGAATCGAAAAACCCGAGTGGAAAAACGGCAATATCATCGCTTACCTCCAAATGATCGTGGAGGCTTACCGCCTGTTTGCCGACGAGAAGAATATCTACCTCAATTTTTATGCCGAGGAATCTTCTCTCGAAATCGATTTCGTGCCGCATTACATTGAAGAAATCGCTTGTAACTTGTTATCGAATGCCATAAAGTTCACTCCTCCCGGGGGCACCATTACACTTTCTGTCTTGCCCCACAAAAATAACGAGATAACGATTAAAGTAAGGGACAACGGGAAAGGGATTTCGTCGGAAGAGTTAAAGTTGATATTCGAACCCTTTTTTCAATCTTCCGATACGGATATTAAAACTGGAAGTGGAATCGGCTTGCATTATACCAAACAGTTGACAGAAGCGATGTCCGGGAAAATTTCGGTAGAGAGCAAATTGGGCGAAGGTTCGGTGTTCAGCGTAAGCCTTCCGGTAAAACAACCCGGAAACGCTCTTTTCCCTAGCTTGAAGATGGATGAAATGCTGAAAGTGCCGTCATTTACCGGAAGCGAAGCAAAAGAGGAACATGAGGCTTCCGAGAAAAATGAAAATAGTAAAAGAGAGCATAGTGACACTGAAACGACCATCCTTGTGGTGGAAGACAACAAAGACATCGTGCTATATATCAAATCGATCATTCCCGCTATATATAAAGTAATTCATGCCATCGATGGACAAGAAGGCATTGATTTGGCAAACGAAATAATACCCGATTTAATAATCTCGGATGTCATGATGCCCCAAAAGGATGGTTTTGCATTGTGCCAAGAAGTGAAATCGTCGGAACTGTTAAACCACATCCCGATCATCCTCTTAACGGCAAAAAGTGAGATGGAAGACCGGCTGACTGGATTGGAGTGTGGTGCCGATGCTTATATCAACAAGCCGTTCAATCCTGACGAGTTATTAATCAGGATGGATAAACTGCTCGAAAACAGGCGCGTTTTAAAAGATAAATACCTACGTGCTGTTTTTAAAGCCGACAATGGAAACAGTAACAGTAACGACAAAAATATGAATTTCCTGCAACATGTTACCGATATTGTTTACCGTGACATGCGTCAACCCGATTTTTCCTCGTCCACCCTTGCCGAGAAATTATGCCTGAGCATATCGCAACTCAACCGTAAAATGATAGCCATTTCCGGGTACAATCCATCGGGCTACATCTTAAGTTTACGTATAAACAAAGCCAAGAAATTACTAGCCACGGAAAACATTTCCATCACCCAGGTTGCCGATGAATGCGGATTTTACGATCTCCCCTATTTTTCGCGTACTTTCAAGAAACATACCGGCGTAACTCCATCGCAATACCGCCGTTTGCCCCATTGAAAAATGGGTTATGGGCGCTTTTATCATCTTGTCTCCTAGTCACTGATCATTTACTTTTTGTATTCTTTTTGCCTTGGTTATCAAATGTATATACCATGTGAACGCGGAAATAATACAACTGCCCTTAAAGGTTAACGCGAGATTCCGGCAAATTCTCGCGGAATTAATACAAGCGCGTTGTTTTCATGCAAGTTATTTTTACAGCAATAACATGTATGTACACGTTTCACTATTTTTTAAACGAAAACGAGCATGAAACGAGTATGACAACTGTTCATTAACATTAGAAAATAATTAAAAGCGAGTTCCATACACCGAAATTAAAAAATAAAATAATCGTATGAAGACAACAAAAATTATTCAGATTGTTTGCCTGCTATCGCTGTTGTTGGTAGCCACGTCGTGCAAAGAAGTGCTTGAGGATGTGCTGAGCACTGAAATCGCGATCAACAACCGCACGGTTGTGTTCGATGTAAATGCCGCTGCGACTAAATCGGCGGAAACCGCCACTCGTGCCGGTGCAACCGAGGAAACGCTCTATGATGGCGTGTTGAATATCAACATTGCCCAGGAATTGGAAAAACAGGGCTTTTCGTTTGAAAACATTAAATCGTTCCTTATCACACAAGGAACGCTCGAAGAGGAGATCCCCTCGGGATACGACTTGAAGGGCTTCGTTGGAGCCAAACTCTATTTTGATAACACGAGTAAGTTGGTGGCAAGAGCCGATAAAGTGGAAAACAACAAAGTGCGCTTTACTATTGTAAACGGCGAGTTATTAAACCAACTTAAGGACGACAAACTTCATGTCATACTGGTGGGTGTCCGTCCTACCAAGAAGCTGCGGATGAAATTGACCATGGACTATAAGGCGAAAGTAAGTATAGTGAAATGAAAACGACAAAAATCATCCTCCTAACGTTTGCCTTAGCGATGCTATCGGCAGGCGGCTTTGCCCAACTCCGCTACGGAGTGCGCGGCGAAGTATCGGTTAACAACCCCTCTATTGATGTTGCCAGCCTGGATATCTTGATGAAACAGGCACCCGTGCTCCTGTTTGGCGTGGGGGGCGAATTGGGATTGCCCGTGAACAACTTGTCGTTGGAAGGTGCCTTGCTGTACGGCAATGAAAGTATTCGCCTTGTAGGTGAGGGGGTTTCCGGAAAATCTCAGTTCAAGACACATTATATTGACGTGCCGCTCACGGCAAATATCAAGGTCGACATTGGCGCTCCCGTTACGCCGGTTCTTTCGTTGGGACCTGTTTTTAAAATGTACGTTTCCGAGGAAGATCGTAAAGACACGACCATTTTCGACAAGTTTAACAAAGACGAGTTTCTCGTGGGCATTATTGCCGGAGCGGGTGTGCGGGTTATGGATATGGTAACCGTGGGCGTGAACTACCGTTACCTTCTTTCGGGCGAAAACCGCCGGTTGGAAGATAAGGACAACTATCAGAAAGGACTGTTCACCCTGTCGGCATCGGTCTATTTTTAGCATTCCTGCCTGTTATCAGCTATCAGGCAGTTAGGTATCTATTAATTAGTGGAGCGGGCTGCTATTGAAACATTACAAAGAGATGTGGACGCACATTTTTACCAAACAATTTCAAACAATGAAAACGACAAAAATAACCCTTCTCCTCATCCTGCTCTTCTCAGCCGGAAACATCGCCGATGCCAGTGCACAAAGCTGGCTGGAGCAGTTGGGAAAAAGAGCGGAACAATCCGCGAAACGCAAGGTAGAACGTAAAGTGGAGGAAAAAGTGGACAAAGCCGTGGACAACGCGTTTGACAAAGCGGAGGAGAAAGCGCAACAAAAAAAGAGTCCTGGTACCTCCTCGTTGGTGGAACCGCCCGAAACAGGCACACCTCAAGATCCGAGCGATTGGGATGACGGCGAGCCCTACCACGCCCTGAAGAAAGGCGCCCGAATCGTCTATACCTTCTATGACGGCAAAGGCCGGGTGCAAGGCTACAACCGACAAGAAATCATCGAGATGACACGTACGGGAAACAACGTGAACGCCGTGGTCTCCGGCACGCGTACCAATAGCAAAGGCAAGGTGGAAAATTCCGCTACCGTTGCCCTGCGCTACCACGGCGGCAGTTTTCACGTGGATTTGCTCAGCATCATGCTGCCACAAGAGATGCAAGGTATCGATGTGGATGCAAAGGCATCGGGGCAGGATATGATTATCCCAGGTAAACTTACCCCCGGGCAAATATTGCCCGACGCCCAGGCTACATTCAAGATGAAGGTGAAGTCCAGCGAAGCGGCGTTCGACATGCCTCCATTGACTTTCCTTATTTTCAACCGCAGGGCGGTACAAGCCGAAAGCGTGGAGACACCCATCGGGGAATTCATCTGCTTTAAAATTATCCAAACCGTGGAAGCCGACTACCCCCTTATCGGTAAACAGGCATCCACGTCCATTACCTGGATAGGCAAGGGGCTGGGCGTCATTAAAACGGAATCGTACGATAATAAAGGAAAACTGCAGAGCCGGATGCTCTTAACCGGCTTGGAATAGACTGGCTTGTTGAAAACATCGAAGTGATCGAAATGCTATTTTGACAATGAAGGGAATCTGATCGGTCGAAGCAGTTGCACTTGAGAAAAGAGAACAAACACGTTGAAAGATAACAGGTAGCAGGCGTTGAACTGCAAACAATTTCAAAATGAACCCGATGAAAAAAATAGTGAATGTACTCCTTTTCGCGTTCGCCATAACGGTGTTAATCTCCTGCGGACGTAACGAAGGCGAGAAGGCACTCGCTGAAATGGAGAAAATAGTGGAAAAAGCCGAAAAAAGAAAGAGTGAACTTACGGCTGATGAATGGAAAGAACTGGCTGTCTCGTTTGAAGAATATGAAAAGGTTGCCAATGAAGCCGCCGAAAGTGGTAAGCTTGGTGTTGTCGACAGGGTGAAACTGGTAGCGCTTACCGCCCGTTGGGCTACAGTGTCGAAACCTAACCTACTGGAAGAAATGATGTCGAAGATAACCGAAGCGTTGAAACTGGAAGAGGCGACCACCGATAGCGTGAAAGAAACAACCGGCGATAAACGTTGGATTGTGTATTACACGGACATCGCGCTGGGAAACCAAGGCAACAATACCCTCGGGCATTTCCTGAAACCTAAAACCGGCGAATCGGTGAAGGTGGACGAAGCAATAGGACAAGAAGAGTTTTTGGCCATGCTCATCTTTACCGAAAAAGGCTACATGAAACTTACCTTCCCGTCCGACGCGGAAAAGGCATCCGCATACAAGGAGTTTGACAAAAACCCCTTGTTCAGCCAACAACCGGGAGGACTTCAATCGTGGCCCGCCGAAAAAATGAATAGCGGCATGTTGTACGAGGCAAAAGGATTGGATGCCGTGGAGTTCAACAAACTTGCCAAATCGAAAGACCCCGCTCATTTCGACCAATGGTTCAGGCAATGCAATAGCGGTGATGAAAAACTTCAATTCAAGATGGAGTATGCCATGAATCCCACCAGTGGACAAATTTACCTGGTGCAGTTCAACAACCTGGTTAGAGGCATCTTACTGGTAAAATCCGTTAAAAAGGGAGATATCGCCTCGTTGGTATTCGACCTCATCCTGGAAGGACGGAGCGTCTACGCCGATATCGATTTGGCAAAACAGCTGCAACCCGACGAACCGTTGGGAGACGAAACTGCTGCCGCGGAAGAGATAAAGGGCAAAGTCACCGAGTGCAAAACAGGTAAACCGCTTGGAGGCGTTACCATTCAGTTTGAAGACAAGAATAGCGGGAATATACAAACCGTGATTTCTAATAACGCGGGCGAGTTTTCGTTCGTGCCTGATGCGCGAACCGAGGCTTTCAGCGCACGTGGAAAAAAGCCGGACTATATGTCGCGGATGGTAGATATCGGGAAAAACGATATCGATAGTTACAAAAGCGGTAACGCGCTATTGGAAATATGCATGGAGAAGGTAGATTACGAGAAAGCGCTCCGGTTGGACAATATCCATTACGACACTGGAAAATCCGATATCCGCCCCGACGCGCGCCCTGAACTCGACCGCTTGGTGCAGTTCCTGAACGATAATCCCGAAGTGCGGGTAGAGCTCTCCTCGCACACCGACTCGCGCTCATCGGCCGATTACAACCTTAAGCTGTCGCAACAGCGGGCCGACGAGGCTAAAAAGTATATCGTGTCCAAAGGCATTGACGCCAATCGCGTCGTTTCCGTGGGATATGGCGAGAGTCGCCTGCTCAACCGGTGTGCCGACGGTGTTGAGTGCAGCGAAGAGGAACACCAGCTCAACCGCCGTACCGAGATAAAGATGATAAAATAAGTTGTCTCCCGCAATATTTAATAATTACAGCAATTACAGCAATTACAGCAATTACAGCAATTACAACAATTACAACAATTACAACAATTACAACAATGAAAGCAACGATTAAAATTTTCGCGTTACTGCTATTAGGCGCGCTGCTGCTGAACTCGTGCAGCAAGAGAGAAGACGACATCCTTGCCAAGCACAAGGTGGAATTTAGCCCTGTTAAAGGGGGAATGTTAACAGAGCATGTAACCGCCACGGTTGACGGTAAGGCAATTAACTCGGGCGATGAAGTTGAAGAAGGTAAAGACGTTGTCTTTACAGCCACTATATTGCTCAAGAACAGAGTATTGGATAAATGGGTGGTTGCCGGTGCCGAAGCCCCGGCAGGCGCTTCCGAAACCATTACCATAAAGGTAAAAGGGCCGTTGAAGGTGAGGGCCGTTTTTAAAAACAAAACTTCTATCCTGTAACAGGGTGAATGAGATTCGTGTAATCGACAACAGGCATTCCGTCGCGTGTAACCATCAATCCTGAAACGTCATGAAAATCAACCGTACAGTAAAAATCCTCGCGACACTCTTGCTCCTGATAGCCGCTTGCGCGCTGCAGGGGCAGGAGCTGTCCGACTTGAAAAACGTGAAGCCGTTCGACATCAGCGGGAGCATCGGGGTTACCTCGTCGTTCTACAACGTGTCGGGCATCCCCGAGCGCCAAGCCCCGTTCGCT
>DUPB01000240.1 GCA_012838585.1 Bacteroidales bacterium | reverse complement strand
ATGGAAAACTGTATATCGAGAAAGAGAGCAATGCCGGAAATCCTATAACAAAAGGGTTAACGCCGATTTTAGGGTTCGATGTTTGGGAGCACTCCTACTACCTCGATTATCAAAATCGCCGTGGTGATCACTTGAAAGAGATCTGGAAAATTATCGATTGGGAGACAGTTGGCAAGCGCTATTAACAGGTGGAGTATTTCATAATCCGTGTAAGTTCATACAGCGAGGTAAAGGAACGTTCAAACCGCTTCGGGCGAAATGTTTCATAATCGGTGTAAATTCATCAATAAAGGGTTGAGGTCCAGGCTTCAACCTTTTTTTGGTTTTTAGTTAAAACCCTATGTTTTTATCGGGCAAAGGTGATGAGCTGAATGGGTTTGTGGTCGGGAAGTCATTTTCGCGGAAAAAAATAAAATTGAACTTAGGGGGAAACTATTGAACCGTACTATTAAAAAACAATTTATCTTTGTCAATAACTCCATGTAATAATCAAAGCTATGCGTACATTAGTCGGCAAGTCAGCCTCGGTACTCTCTACCCTATTAAAAGGGATTGGGCAGATTATGCTTCAAGAAAACAGTCTTACCGGCTTGCTGTTTCTTATCGGTATTTTCTACGGCTCGATTATCATGGGCTTGGCCGCGCTGTTGGCAGCCATATGTGGTACGGTTACCGCCTATCTGCTGAAATACGATAAAACCGAAATCACCCAGGGTCTATACGGCTTTAGCGCGGCTTTGGTCGGTGTGGCGGCTATGTTGTTTTTAAAACCACTGCTTTGGACCTGGGTGGTTATTATACTTGGATCAGCGTTAGCGGCTATGCTGCAACACTTCTTTATCAAGCGAAAAATCCCCGCGTTTACCCTGCCGTTTGTTTTGGTAACCTGGTTGGTGCTGTTTGTGTTCAACCACTTTGCTGAAGATCTGTTGGCGGTGCCCACGCCCGTTATCCTTCACGCGAGCGATTCATTGGCCGAAGGCTTTAAAAGCTTTGGGCAGGTCATGTTTCAAAACAACTTGGTGTCGGGATTGCTGTTTTTTGTGGCAGTATTCATCAGTTCACCTATCGCGGCATTGTACGGGCTTGCGGCAGCCATTATCTCCGCCATAATCGCGTTCGTTTTTTCCGCGCCCATCGATGACATCAACCTGGGGCTGTATGGCTTTAACGCGGTGTTATGCGCGATAGTATTTGCGGGCGATAAGGTCAGGGATGGCATTTGGGTGTTGGTTGCCGTGGTTTTTGCCCTTGGCGTTAGCCTATTGATGATACATCTCAACATCCCGCAACTCACCTTCCCGTTTGTCTTGGCAACCTGGATTACCCTGTTTTTAAAAGGCAAAATGGATCGTGCGAAGGGGTAAAAAGCGGTCTGCTTTTACTCTTACATTGGAATCAAACGAATGGCTTTAAACCCTATCAATCGTGAACGGGACGGTGTCAGAAAACTTAAGTGAAACTGACGTTAATCAAGTTCAAAGACGAGCGTGTAATGGCTGTTTTTCTTTAAATCTTTATTGTAAATAAGCAGGAAGTTCTCGTCAAAAGCAATGTCCAAATTTGAGCTGTTCTCAACAAGGCGAGGAGAAAAGATCTGTTCGGGGAAAAAATAGCCTATGGGGATATCTTTCACATGTTCTTCTTTAAAGCTTTTGCCGTTTACCTGGTCAATGGAGAATTTGTCTCCCGTGATTAGCGTAATGGTGCATCTTTTGCCTTTCCGATTAAAAGTGAACCTGTAATCCCCCATGCCCTCTACACGCTGTGGCCGCACATTCCAAGACGGATCACCATAGTACACTACCACATCCCTGTCATAGATAAACCCGACATCATCTATGGTTTTCTCTTCGGCGAGGAGTTCTTTCACCTTTTTCTCTATGATGTCCATGACATTTCTCTCTCCCAAATGGCGAAAATCGGGAACAATCTCCAATAGCTTGGGGTTTTTACGGTATTCTTGCGTGTACATGTCTTGCCTGTTTAAAAATGCGGCTTCCGCTAGAGTGTGTGTCCCGGGAGAAGAGAGAAAGAACTTGAGGGCCCCCCATCCATTTCGCCCATGCCAGGTTGACACGACATATCCCATCATCGCGGTGGCTCCACCGGAAGACAACCATGCCGCGGCCATCGACTGCTTAGAATTATCCATGTCACCTATAAGGCAGTTGCCAACGGGAAAATAGATCCTTGGCTTAGATGTTTTTGGCACATAGCGGGGCTTAAATGAGTCGCCATAGAGTAATCCTTTTTTCGAGCGCAGATTACTTGTCGAGAACGGCATCTCTAAGTTGTACTGAGTGGCATGCGAGGCGGTTATGATGATGTCGGGATCTATCTCCTCCCATTTTTGCAGGAAGGTAGGAAGGGCGTGATGCGGGCTTTCCATTTGGAAAAATCGCACGGAATCATTTTGGTATCTTTTTTCTGCCCAACTGCCTCTTTGTGCATCGCTGATGATGGCCATCCGATCAAACCAAATACCCGACTCAATCTCGATGATGGTTGAAAGGGCGGTGCGTAGAACAAAAGGTTCCCTACTTTGGGTGACGATACGGAGTGCATCTTGTGCCGTGTAGCCGGTAACGATTCCCCATAGGAAGTCATCATACATGTCCTCGTCTAAACTCCTGCACATTCTATTACCTTCAATCACGAAATTGTCATCGATGTTCTCCGGTTTGTCCACCACGCAAAGAAAGCGAGGCCCTATTTGTTTTAAATTAGGCAGCAGTTCGCTTATGTCTTTTTTGTAGAACAGCACATCGGCTTTCTTATGTTGCTCTTGTAGTGAGGAAACCACCTCCATCCAGTCACTCTCCTGTTTCAATGCATCGCGTACGGCAATGACATAGCCGTTTGGTTTTGCTTTCGCGGCTACCTCTATCGTTGGCGGTAAAAAAAACAATAAGATGAAAATAGCGATTTTACCCTTTAGTAAAAAGTCACCTGACACTGTTGATCTTTTCATTGTTTCTCTTTTCTAATCGTTGGAATAGTTCATCAAAAAACTCGGCCTCCTCCTTTTTGCCCAATTTCTTGCTTAGCTGGCTTAAAATGGCGTAAAAGTTAACGGGTAGTCGTCTGCTATTCTCCTGTTCTTGCAGTGAATTTACCTGCATGAAACAGTCAGACAAGATAGCGTCATCTTCAATATGATCTGCTATAAAAGCGTATATTTCTTTCAGGAATGCCTTGTCATCGTCTAACAGCTTTAGCTTATTCGCGAACGATAAATAATGATACATTTTTTGGGCGTCTCCCTCCCTCTTGATTTTAGCCATCTCTATTTTCGTCAAGTAGGCGGAGGAGTTTTTAAGTTCATACCTGTATAGAAGCTCCTGTAAAACCTGCAAGCTATCCGT
>DUPB01000239.1 GCA_012838585.1 Bacteroidales bacterium | reverse complement strand
AGATCATCTCCCAGAACTGCCGCCGCATGGCCGGGTCCACTCCGCCGGTCGGCTCATCAAGGAATACGATCTTCGGCTCGTGGAAGATGGCGACCGAGAAGGCCAGCTTCTGCTTCCAGCCGAGGGGGAGCGATTTCACCATCGTGTTCCGTTCGCTTGCGAAATCCAGACGCTCCAGCAGCTCGTCGGTTTTTTTGGCGATCACCTTTTCCGACAGGCCATAGATACCGCCAAAAAGCCGTATGTTCTCCCATACCCGCAAGTCCTCATAAAGAGAGAAGCGCTGGCTCATGTAGCCGATATTCCGTTTTATCTTCTCGCTCTCCTTGTTGATGTCGAAACCAGCCACGGTGCCCGTTCCTCCGCTGGGCTTGCTTATCCCGCACAGCATCTGGATGGCGGTGGTTTTCCCCGCCCCGTTAGCCCCCAGGAAGCCAAAAATCTCCCCCTCCTTCACATCAAAGGAGATGCGATCCACGGCCGTGAAATTGCCAAACCGCTTTGTCAACTCTCTTACTTTGATTACGTTACCCATTAGCACTGTAACTTCACTTCGTTGTTATTCTATGCCTATATATCAAGCGTGAATTTCACGCGCCTTTTCAAGATTTACCCTGTAATTTCACTACATCGTTATCCTATACCCATTGACTGAACAGCGCATAGCTACTCGTTACCGTTTAACACCTCCATGGATGCTTTCATGAAAGCATCCTCCACGGTAGGCTCTATTGGCATGACGCGCACCTTGTTGAATCCCTTGCCGGTAAGGTATTCTTTCAGTGCATCCACGCTTAATCTCTCTCTTACGGTAACGTGGTGATTGTCGCCAAACGCGAAGGCCGTTTTCACGTCGGGGTGTGCGCGTAACTCGGCGAGCAGTGCCGGCATCCGTTCCCCCTCTACCGACCATAACAGCTCATCGTAGCTCTCCGTGATTCCCTTGGGTGTATCGGTCGCCATAAACTGACCTTCCTGCATGAGCGAGATGCGCGTGCAGCGGTTGGCCTCGTCCATGTAGGCGGTGGAGACCAGGATGGTGATCCCTTGCTCGCTCAACCTATCGAGTATCTCCCAAAACTCCTGCCTCGATACCGGGTCTACCCCGGTAGTCGGCTCATCCAGGAACAGGACGGTGGGCCTATGCACCAGCGCGCAGCTCAAGGCCAGCTTCTGCTTCATGCCACCCGACAGTGCACCGGCCCGTCGCTTTTTAAACGGTTCGATCTGCCCGTAGATATCTTTAATGACGTGGTAGTTTTCTTTGACGGTCGTGTTAAATAGCGTCGCAAAGAAATTCAGGTTCTCTTCCACGGTCAGGTCTTGGTAGAGCGAAAATCTGCCTGGCATGTAACCGATAATTTGCCGAATTTGCCGGAAATCTTTTACCGTGTCGTAACCGTCAACGGTAGCTTTGGAGGGACCCTCGTCCGGCAGGAGCAGCGACGTTAAAATCCGGAAGAGGGTCGACTTACCGGCTCCATCGGGACCGATGATCCCGTGTATCTCCCCCTTGTTGACCCGGAAGGTGACCCCGTTCAACGCTTTCACGTCGCCGTTACCGTTACCATCACCTTTGCCGTTGCCCTTACCCTTACCCTTTTTGCCCTTTTTGCCGAGCCCCGTGCTATACGTCTTATGTAGGTTTGCTACGACAATCATTTTTGTTAAATTTTTTTGCTACACCCTTAGCCCTCGGCTTTAGATTTGCTGTTTGCTTTGCAGCTTCTCTGTTAATCAAACTTCACCTCGCCGTACATCCCTATTTTCAGGTAGCCATCGTTTTGTACCGATACCTTCATCGCGTAGACCAGGTTGGCCCGTTCATTCTTAGTCTGTATGGTTTTGGGTGTGAATTCCGACTTGTCGGAGATCCAGCTGATATGCCCGGTGTAAGTGCGTGCGCCGCCCTCACCATCATCTACACGAACGGTGACCTCATCGCCCAGCTTCACCTTCGCCAACTGGTCGTTCGTCACGTACGCGCGGAGGAACATCCTCTCGGTGTCCGCGATTTTAAAGAGGGGCGTCCCCATACCGGCTAGCTCTCCCGCTTCCGCGTACTTGTTGAGCACGGTGCCGCTGATGGGAGCCCTCACCTTGGTTTTCTCCAGCTGGTCCTCCAGCTGGGCAATCTGTATTTCCAGCGTGGAGCTTTGCGCCGATACCTGCACGCTGCTCTGTCTCAGCACGGTTTGATGGGCATCCAGCTCGCTACGGAGCACCTCCAGTTGTGCCACGATATCGTCCAGCTGCTTCTGGTTCGCCGCGTTCGATTCGATCAGTCGCTCCACCCGCTCTCGTTCCCTTTCCAGGGTGTTGATCTGCTCCTGGATAGCCGCCGTCTGCTTACGGATATCGGGTTGTTGCGCCCGCACCCCTCTCGCGCTTGAGAGAAGGCTCAACTTCTGCAGGTGCAGCTGCGTGCTATCGATAACTCCCACCAGCTCCCCCTCCTGTAGTTGCCGACCCTCCTCCGCGTTCAGCTCCAAGATAAGCCCGTTCGCTTGCGACGACACGATAATCTCGGTCGCCTCGAACGAACCGGTCGCGTCAAAGTCTGTCTCCCCAGCACCGCAAGAGGATAGGGCAATGGCCGTGAGGGTTGCAGCGGCCAAAAAAATAATTCTGTTAAGTTTCATATGCTTCTTTTTTTATATCGTCACTCCATATTGACCGTGTTTTTAAGCGCGTAGAGCGACATGAGGTACTGTATCTCGTGCAGCGTCTTAGCCTGTTTAGCGGCCTCCTCGGCGAGGAGCTCCTTCATCAGGTCGGACATGGTCAACGTTCCGTTCTCCACCTTTGCTTCTGCCGCCTCCCGCATGATCCGATGGTGTTGGATAATCTCATCGTCCTCCTCCATCGTTTTCCTGTATCGTTCCATCTCCACCCGTTGGCGTGGGATCTCCATGTTCAACTGGTACAGGAACGTCTCCCGTTGCGCGTTCACCGCCTCTTTTTGCAGGTTGATCATCCTCAGGTCATTTTTCCTCGTGTAGAGGTTACTAAAGTTCCAGGTGAGCTTAATGCCCCCCACGAAGTAGGGTTTGAACTCGTTCTCGAACATGTTCAGTCCCGGTTTGCCGTACCCACCCTGTGCGAACGCCCCGATAACCGGTCGGCTTTTCGCGTTGAGCAACGATCGTTTGGAATCGATCGCGTTCTCCTGCGCTTGGAACAGCGCCCATTCCGGTCGGTTGGTCGGCAAGCTCGTCGCTTGCAGGAGTGTTTTCAGGGTCGCCTCCGTTCCCGGTTCCGGCTTCACGAAAGTCATCTCGGTATCCATCGGCACGCCGGTCAACACCGACAATAGATGGATATAGGCTTCGAGGGCTGATTCCAGCTGCACCCGTTGCTGCTTGGCCTTCAGCTGCTCTACCTTCACCGTGCTGACATCCGCCTCGTTGGCTAACCCGTTCTCCAGGTAGGCCATCACCTTATCGAGGTTTCGCTGCAGTTCGTTCTCCAGGGTGTTTTGTTGGTGCAGGTTCGCCTTCATCAACAGGATGCCGAAAAAGACGTTGTTCACCCGCTCCCTCAACCCGTACACCTCCGTCTCCAATTGCTGCAACTCCAGTTGGGCACCTGCCTCCACCTCCTTTTTTCGTGCCGCGATTTGTCCCCCGTCCCATATCAGTTGGTTTAACTCTGCCACCACCCGGTACTGGTCCTTGTCCGGCACCGGTACCTCGATGGGTGGCATCCCCTCCGGCAAATCCAGGTTAATCTTCGTCACATCGGACTGCCAGGAGGCTTGCGCGCTGAAGCTCCCTTGCGGCAGGTAGGCACGGTTGGCATTAGCGATGGTGTATTCCTTGGTTTTCTCGATGATACCGTATCGGACCAGGGCCGGGTAGTTCTCCCGTGCTAACTCCTGACATCGATCGATCGTGATAACTTCTTGCCCCTTTGCCACCAGCGAAAACGCTCCGATAAGCCAAACGAGGCAGATAAACCCGATGTTCTTGAGTTGTTTACTGTACTTGGTAAGTTCGGCAAGCATAGTGTGTTTGGTGAGACCGATAGATCTGATAAACCCGTTAAGCTGGTTTTTTCGTGTACTAACAGGTAAGTTGGTAGCATGCATAACTGTTTGTTTTATTGGTTAATTTTGGTCATCCACTCCCATATCTTCCCCTTTCGCCGGTTCACGAAGTTGGCGAATTCTCCCTCTTCTACCAATCCCGACGAGACGATCAGCGGCTTGGCCACGAATGAGAACATAATCAAACTCAGCAAGTTAGCGATAAAATCGGGTACAGACACCTTCATCCCGTTCTCCTTCAGCTGCTTCTCTATCACCGGTTTCGCGAAGAGACGTGCGTCGCGGGTGATATCAACGAACAAATCCTCGTTCACGGTCCACTCGTTAAGGATAAAGATGGGGAGCTCCTCATGCTCAAGAAGCAGTTGGGTGTAGTTCTCGGCGATGGTCATTACTTTCTCTTCGAGTGACACTTTCTCGTCCGACAAGATCGGGATCATCACCTCCAGGAGCATCCAGAGTTTATCCTTTACCACCTCCTTGTAAAGTCGCTCTTTGCTCCCGAAGTAGTAGTTAAGCAGCGCCAGGTTAATGTCCGCCTCTTCAGCGATCTCCCGTGTTTTCGTTGCCGCGTACCCCTTTTGTGTAAAAAGCTTGCTGGCGGCCTTGATGATTTTTTGTTCGGTGGTTAACGGTTCCATACCTTTAGTTTTGAATCGCAAATATAGTGTCTCTTTTCAAATTAAACAAATGATTTAATCATTTGTTTAACCCTTGGTGGCTTTTTTGCTGTTTCTTATAGGTAAAACGGGTAGGTACAGACCTTTTTTTGTATCTTTGCAATACTACTAGTATTAGAAAATGGATAAAGAAACATTCATCGGGTTATTGCGCAAAGCTGTTGGCGAGTTTGGAAAAACCATAAGTACGGAAGATGGGTATTGGGTGGTCAAGGGATTTATTGATATTTACAAGAACATTTATACCATATCCTCAGATACCAAGGTTATTTCCAAAATCATAGAACTTTATCTTTTCCCGAAGATTTTGGATTTTGCAGTCCAAAATGAATTAGCTGTCGAGTTGACTGAAAAGCAAAACTTTTATCCTGACATCACGTTTAAAGACAAGGAAGGCAATCTGTTTGCAGTAGATTTGAAAAGTAGCTATCGTAAAAGCTCAACTCGAATAAAAGGTATAACTTTAGGTGCCTTTACAGGGTATTTCCGTGATAGGAAAAGCCTTAAAAATACTACTTACCCTTATGGTGACTACAAAGCACATGTTGTTTTGGGAGTTATATATGATACTGTACCTAACATTGATGAACGGAAAACATACACGTTAAATAACCTGAATGAGATTGTTTCTGTCATTAGGAATTTTCAGTTCTTTGTACAAGAAAAATGGAAAATCGCGATTGATCGCCCAGGAAGTGGAAACACAAAAAACATTGGTTCAGTAAACAATATTAAAGACTTGTTGAATGGTAACGGCACATTTGCCAATCTTGGCGAAGAGGTTTTCAACGACTATTGGATGTATTACCTAACTGCCGATATGGCTAAGAAAGCAGAATTACCCAAACCCTATTACAAAAATCTAGCTGAATATAAACAATTCAAACATTTGAAATAATGTCATCGCAATTGGCCCTTTTTTCTGAATATATACCAACGGTTGCTAAGTTCCCATCTACTCGTTACCAAGGGAGTAAGCAGAAGTTTGTTGATTGGATATGGGATTGCGTTAAAGACATTCCTTTCCACTCGGCTTTGGATGCTTTTGGGGGAACTGGTAGTGTCTCTTTCCGCTTGAAAGAAGAGGGTAAAAAGGTCACATATAATGATATTCTGCCGTTTAATCACATTATTGGTAGGGCTCTGATTGAAAACAAAGATACGTACCTTGACAATTCAGAGGTTGCCAGCTTGTTGAAGAAGAATGGAGAAGTCCGGTATCCCGATTTTATAACACGTGCGTTCAAGGATATATATTTCACTGATGAAGAAAATCGCTGGTTAGATGTTGTTTCTACCAATATCCGATGTATAAATAATCCTTATAAGCAAGCCATAGCTTACTTCGCTTTGTTTCAATCTTGCATCATCAAACGCCCTTATAACCTTTTTCATCGAAGAAATCTTTACGTTAGGTTGCAGAAGGTAGAACGAAGTTTCGGTAATAAGAAAACATGGGATACCCCGTTTGATACTCATTTTCGCAAATTTGTTGAAGAAGCTAACAATGCGATTTTTGATAATGAACAACTTTGTCTTTCAATAAATGAGAATGTTTTTGATATAAAAGACAATTATGATTTTGTCTACATTGACACACCCTATTTAAATGAAAATGGTGTTGGTGTAGATTATGCTGATTTTTATCATTTTCTAAATGGGCTTTTAGATTATGATAATTGGAGTTCACAAATTGATTATAACAGCAAACATCGGCGTCTGTATCGGCAACCGAATGTCTGGAATGATGCAGCAAGCATTCATCAAGCATTTAAACGCCTTTTTGCACAGTTCCGTAATTCAACGATGGCTATATCCTATCGTTCCAATGGTATTCCTACAATAAATGAACTCGTTGAAATTTTGGAAGGATTAGGTAAAAGTGTCAAAGTATATCAAAGTAATGAAATCAAATATGTTTTGAGTACAAGGCAATCTAATGAAGTGTTAATCGTGGCTCGTTAAAATGCCTTGGCATCATTAAAGGACAGCCACGTTGAAGAACATATTGAAACAAACCCAGGGGGGGAATCTAAACAAATATAACAATGACAAAGCGTAAACCCATTTTTTGGCTATTTTTTACCCTGCTCCTTTTTGTTGCGGCATCGTGCAACCCACGCCTTCCCCGTGAACTAATCGTTGGAGGAGATAATGTGGTGATGATCCTGGATTTTGAGAATTCGTCCGACAGCGTGAAGCAGGTCATTTGGCAGTTGAACACCTTCGAAATCCCGAACATGCCCGACACGATGATCCGGCGCATGAAGACCGTGGATGACCATAAATCGGTGGATAACCATACCAAGCTCCTAATCTGCTCTTCGAGCGGTGGTACCGTGATGGTTGACCGGGAGACCAAGGAGTGTCTCTTTTACGCCCTCACGCCCAACGCGCATTCCGTGGAGTACCTTCCGGGCAATCGGGTAGCGGTCGCGTTGTCTATCCATCCCAAGGGGAATCGCCTGGAGATTTACGATGTGGACCGCTCCAATGAAGTGCTGTACAGTGACTCCCTCTATTCCGGTCACGGTGTTACCTGGCTAGAGGGTAGGGGGCTCCTCTACGCGCTGGGATACGATGAGCTTAGAGCCTATTCATTGGCCGATTGGGATAGCCCTAACCCGGGGTTGCGGCTGGAGGAGAAGTGGATACTACCGGAAACCGGTGGTCACGACCTCTACGCCTCTTCCGAGGATCAGTTTTTGATATCCACATCGACAAAGGTGTGGCAGTTCGATCTAAACAACCACACTTTTGAGCCATTCCATCCCATCGCGAACGAACCTGCCGTCAAATCGGTCTATTACGACGAGAAAACGGGTCATCTCATCTATACCAAGGGTGAAATAAGCTGGTGGACCCACAACATCTACTGCTTGAATCCAGACAAAACGATTATCATCCCGGAAATTGACCTCTACAAGGTGAGGGTTATCAGGTAATCGCATGATAGGAAAAATATGGTTATGACGCGTTTTAGAATTGACAATAAATCACCTCTAACAGTATACGTATGAGAAAAAAAGTATTTATTACCTCTCAACTGGTTATTTTGCTCTTAGCCCCCTGTTTTTCTCAAGAAACTTACCGGGTAGGCTACTCTGCTACAAGTCTTGAACCAGATAATCAGTTTGCTTCATTGACCCTTGCCGGTTATGCGGCTCCCTGGGAGGGACGGTTTTCCCTGCAATGGAAAGAACAGGGGGCGTTACCCCCTTATTGGGGAATTACCGGTGGAGAAAAGCACCTTTATTACGTGGATGGCTCTGCGCTGTACCGAAACAGTGGCGCAGGGATATCCCAATGGGAAAAGATGGGTGATGCGGTTGGCATTCGATACATCGCTGCTGCGACAAGCAGCCTCTACGCCATTGGTCCGAATGGGCAGCTGTTAAAAACCGATCTGTCCCACGAAAAGTCCAAGTGGGAAAAAGTGGGTCAATGGAATAACACGGTTGTGGCTATGGCTGTAGCAGGGGATAAACTTTATTTGGCTGATCAGGAGGGGGTATTCCACGTGGCAGACCTCAATGCCAGGAAATTAAAATGGACAAAGGCTCCCTTTCTTCCTTTAAATAATGTAACCTCGGTAGCCGGAGATGAGAACAGGCTGCTTGCCCTCACCCGGGATGGAGTCCTCTATCAACAAGGAGGGGATTATCAGAAGGGAAAATGGATGAAAATAGGTTATAAAAACGGGGTGACAGTGCATGAGGATATCAAGGCCATTCTTCTTGCCGGGAATCAGCTCTATGGTATAGATGATGCCAACAGGGTGTTTCAAGGAGAGCATCGAAGCCGGAAAGAACTCTCGGCAAGGGCTCTCTCCATTGCTACAGCCGAAAAAACGGCGGTAATCGTCGCGCTGGACTTGACCGGTATCAACGACTCTTTTGCCCAAATTATTAAGGAGGAGCTTTACGAAAAGCGGGGCTTATCCCCTTCGGCGGTTCTCATTAACTCTTCCCATACGCATTTTGCCCCGGTCACCCAGAACTGGCCTACCTGGCAGGAGAGCAACCGCGTTGCTGACTCCACCTACCTCTATGTAGTAGTACGAGAAGCAATCGTTAAGGCGGTGGAGGAGTCTCTTGACAACGCGAAACCGGCAGAACTGTTTTTTGGTAGGGGGAGCGCACAGCTCGGATTCAACAGGAGCCTCAGGGATCGTCCGGAAATCTATGATGATGACGTCGATGTACTTCGCTTCCGTTACCTGGACGATCAAAGCGAAGGTTGCCTCTTTATTGCCGCGTGCCATCCGGTGTTCAGCCTACCGGAGGATCGCTTCACCCTTTCTGCTAATTACCCGGGTGTTGCTAGAAAGGTAATCAAAGAAAAGAGCGGGATTACCCGTAGTCTCTTTCTACAGGGTACGGCAGGCGATATCAACCCGGCGGACAAATCGGAATATACAACAGGTGAGAAGTTGGGAAACGAGGTAGTAGCGGTACTGGAACGTCCTATGAGAAAGCTAAGTGGTCCCCTTACCTTTTTTATAGATACCATCGATTTTGAGGTAGCCGTGAAAAGTAAAGACGAGATTTTGGCATTTATAGAAGATGGTAATCCTAACGCTATGCTCGCCGAAAGAAACTTGACTTGGAGTGAAATCATGCTGAATCACCTTGACCAGGAAGTGAAAACAATCCCGATGCCGGTTCAGGTTCATACACTCAATATCGGGAACTGGAAACTGGTGGGATTCTCACGGGAAACAACCACACCCTACGGGTTGCTCGTAAAGAAGATGTGGCCAGGAGAGATGGTTTCTGTAGCTGGTTATACAAACGATGTTTCCAGTTACCTGCCTACTCGCCTGCATATCGAAAAGCGGAATTACGAAGGGTTAGATTCTTTCTATTGGTATGGAATGCCCGATACTTTTCCGAGTGATGTAGAAGAAAAGATCCTTACTGATATTAAGAACTACAACCGATAAAAACTTTAAGCATTTAAGGTGAAATTCAACCTGTATTCATTTACCTGGCTGCTTCTTACAATTTTGTTTTGTTCTTCCTGTACGATGACAAAGCTAGGGAATACACGCTAACCACCTGATCAAAACGGGTACAACAGTGGTAGTGCGAAAATCATCACGATCACGTAAATAAGCTGGAGCGGGAGTCCCACCTTGATAAAATCACTGTAGGTGTAATGTCCCGAGGGTACTACTAGGGAGTTGGGTGGCGTGGCGTACGGGCTTGCCAAGCACATTACCCCGGCCGTGGCCACGGCCAACACGAATGTGTAGGGGCTCACGTTCAACGCGACCGCCGATTGAATGGCGATGGGCGCGAAGATAATCACGGTGGCGGCATTGCTCACAAAGAGGGTGAATAGCGACGTGGCTATATAGAGTGCGGCTAATACCGCGTGGGGTCCCAAGCTGCCTATAAAGCTGACCAAACCGTGGGAGATCGTGGCCGATGCCCCTGTTTTATCCATCGCGGTCGCCATGGGAAGCATCGCGGCGAAAAAAACGATGTTTTGCCAACGGATGGATTTATACGCCGTCTCCACGTTTCTGAAACAACCGGTAATAATCATCAGCAGGGCGGCAACCAAAACGGATGTAACGTTGGGCAATATCTTGAATGCCATCGAGATGATCATCGCGAAAAGAATGAGCGCCGATATGCCCGCCTTGTGTTCCAACACCACCTTGTTGGCTTCTTGCATAGGCTGCCCCACGATGACCAAATCCAACTCTTCGGAAGCCATTTCGTTCATATTGGCCCAGGCTCCCTGGATAAGCAACGAGTCCCCGGCATGAATTTTCTCGTGCTGAATCTGGTGTAAAATGTACTCTCCTTGCCGTTTTATCCCCAAAATATTGATTTGATAGCGTCTCCTGAAACCACTCTCTTTTACTTGCCTGTTTACAAGTTTTGAACTTGATAACACCACTGCTTCAGCCACCCCAATTTCATCGAACATCATATCAGAATCGAATGCCATGATCTTGTTTTCAGCTTGTTTGGTATCCACGAAAACCAGGTTGTTCTCATCAGCAAAACGGTTCACATCATCGAAGGAGCCCTCCACGTAAATCAGGTCGTCAACATGCAAGATGCTGTCGGCATTGGCGAAGTAGTGGCTTACCGATTTCAAAATCTTATCGGTTGGACTTTGGTAGTTCCTGATCTCGACAATGGTCACGTTGTAGCGGTTGGTTATGGCCAAATCTCTGAGCGGGGTGTGAAGGATCGGGCTCTCTTCAGGAACTTGCAGCCTGTAGAGGTTATCGGACAGCTGATACTCTTTGATTAACTCCTGGGGAGACTTTGTGTGCCGTTCAGCAGCCTGTTTGTCACGGTTACTTTTCTCGAGGTAGGTAGAACGAAACCACAAAAAGATAATCCCGATGACCAGCAATATAATACCCACGGGCAATACGGTGAAAAAATCCAGCCCTTTAAAATGCGCGTCAATCAACGCCTCGTTCACGATCAGGTTAGGTGGTGCACCAATTAGGGTCATCATCCCGCCCATGCTGGCAGCAAACGCCATCGGCATCAGAAAACGGCGGGCATTTAAATCCGCTTCACGGGTCATGCTCACGATAATCGGTAACAACAACGCGACAGTTCCGTAGTTGCTCATAAACGAGCTTAATAGCGCCGTCACGAGCATGACAAGCACGAAAAGCCAGAGCTCACTTTTGCGTCCCCATTGCAGGAGGCGAATACTCAACTTTTTCGCCAATCCCGTCTGGTTAATGCCTCCCGCCACGATAAACATCCCGGCCAGCATCAGTACAACCGGATTGGAGAAGCCGGCGATGGCCTCTTGGGGGGTCAAAATGTCGAGAACGGTCAACGACATGAGCGCCAGCATGGTTACTATGTCGGAACGAAATTTCCCCCAAGCCAAAAAAGCCCCTAAAATAATTAATATGATAATCGTGATAACCATGATGGGGATGGAAAAACAGTTTAGTCATACGCGAAAATAAGAAAAATCATTTAAACAGGTTCACTGTTCTACTATTTAGTCACGACAATTACCCGGCTGCTATAAAAGAGAGGCCTGGCATTAGATGTACAGCCATATTGATTCATGTTAACGTTTCTCTCTCTCCTGGAAATCGCTCCTTATATGAAAATGAAAGCAGCAACTTAACAAAAAGGTAACATTTTTGGTGTATTTTTTCTTATATTCGCGTCGTTATTGTGAATTTAAAATTGATTAAGTCACTATGGGTAGAATTAAATTGTCAAGCGCGTTTATAGGCTTGAGCCTATTTTTTTTGCTACTTTCAACAAGAGCAGTAGCACAAAACAGTACACTTGAGGGGACTGTAAAAGATGTAGTGGGTACTCCGCTGATAGGGGTGAACGTCATTCAAAAAGGCACCTCTAACGGAACGGTCACCGATATAGATGGGAACTTCTCGATTCAGGTTCCCGAAGATGCGGTGATGGTGTTCACCTATATCGGTTTTTCTGCGCAAGAAGTTGCCTGGGACGGTGTCTCCGTGATGAACGTGATCATGCATGAAGACGTAGGGCTTTTGGATGAAATCGTTGTTGTGGGGTATGGTACGCAGAAGAAAAGGGACGTTATCGGGTCCATATCCACGATAAGCAGTGAAGACCTGATCAAGGCAACCAGTGCCGCCTCTTTTGATGCCGCCTTGCAGGGATTGGCACCGGGACTGATGGTCTCCAACGAATCGGGGATACCAGGGTCGCCCGTGCAGATTAAAGTACGTGGTGTAAACTCGATCTCCTCGGGAACCAATCCCTTGTGGATCGTGGATGGTATTCCCATCGCGAGTACCAATCTCGGCGGTTCTTATGACGGTGAATCGTCGCAGAATGTTATGTCGATGATTAACCCGGCTGATATAGAGTCGATTCAGGTGCTAAAGGATGCGGCCGCCACATCCATTTACGGTTCCAGGGGATCCAACGGTGTGATCCTCGTGACCACCAAGTCGGGGAAAAAGGGAGCCATGAATATCTCGGTAGACGTGAAATCTGGTGTTAGCAACTGGGCCAACCGGGATATTGGTCTGGCAACAGGTCCACAGTATATTGAAATCATGGACAAAGCGTATGCCAACAGCAAGTTGTCGGGAACCTTTGATCCCCAGGCATCGCTTAATCAACTGGATGGCGTAACCGCTACCATGACCAGGGCCGAGGCGATGGCTACCAATACCGACTGGGGTAAGGTGATAAGCAGAACAGGGATGTTTAATGAGGTAAATATAGCCGCGACCCAGGGGAGCGATAAGGGTAGTGCCTACCTGTCGCTGCGTTACAGAAAAGATAAAAGCATCCTTAAGTTCAACGATATGGATCTCTTCTCCGCGAACGCGAACCTCAATTACAACTTACACGAGGTGCTCAACCTCAATTATCGCGGGAGTCTCTCGTTCACCGACAACAATCGGTCGAAATCGGACTACGGAAGGGCTGCCGCTGGTGGCTGGGCACAAGTGAATGCCTACTCGTTGCCATGGATGAAGGTTTACGATGATACGGATACGGGCATCAACGGCTTCTGGAACCCCTTGTCAAGCGCGAACGCCCTGGCAGGTATCTCTCCCGTGAATAGCGAGAGCAACCTTCAAACGGTCAACGTGCTACAAGGTTTAAACGCGACACTGAAACTGGCTGACGGCCTCACCCTCGTTGGGGAGTTCGGGGCTAACCTGGTTTTCGATAAAGGTCTTTCCTACCGCGGGAAAGGTGTTCGTATTGATGGTGCCATGGCGCGGGAGGAGAAAAACCAGCATACGGTCATTAACTACAACGCTTACCTGAATTACGACAAGTATCTTGGCGAAGACCACTGGCTAAATATCGTAACGGGCGTGGAGAATACGCGATCACAATTTCACAATACTTACCTTGAAAGTCAGTCGTTAATCGGTAGCTTCAGAGAGGTGGGTACACCCGAATCCATAAAGGGACGTAGCACTTTAAGCAGCGAGAGTTACTTGAGGGGTTTCTTTGGTAGGGCCAATTACAAGTTTAGAGATAGGTATATCGTGGGGACAAGTGCCCGACGCGATGGGATATCTAAGTTTACACCCGAGAACAGGTGGGCCACCTTCCTTTCCGGTTCCGCGGGGTGGATTATTTCTGAGGAGGAGTTCTTCAATGCAGATATCATCAACCTGCTCAAGTTAAGGGGAAGCTACGGCCAGACCGGTAATACCAATATACCCAGCGGGATTACCTCCGACAGGTATTCAGTACGAACCGGCAACAACCTGGGAATCCCCAGTACAGAGTTGGCCAGCATTGGCAACTCGGATATAAAATGGGAGACGACCAGCACCTTGGATTTTGGGTTCGATTTTGGGTTGCTAAATAACAGGATTAACGGGTCACTTGCCTACTACAAGCAAAACGTTGAGGATATGCTACTGGCCGTGGCCCTTCCATACTCGGCCGGGATATTCGGTGGGAATATCATTTGGCAGAACATAGGCGATATGCAGAACCAGGGGATTGAGTTTAACGTGGACGCGACCATTTTGAACAGAGCCCTTACCTGGAAAGTGGGCCTGAACTTCTCTACGAACAGCAACAAGATTCTTGCATTGGATCCTGAATCGGATGCCAACAACGTGGGTATCACGCAGGCAGAACCGTACGAGAGCCGGGTGATCACGATTTTCAAGACGGGACTCCCGCTGGGCAACTGGTACATGGCCGAATCGGCAGGGGTAGACCCCGAGAAGGGAATACCCATGATCTACGAGGTTAAGGTCAATGAGGATGGCACAACCTCTCATACGGGCAATATTATTCCGGGCACAACAAGCAATTTGGAAGAGAACCGGATGATCCTAAAAGGGAAAACCTCTTTACCCAAGTTTATCGGTGGTTTCAATAGCCAGTTTACCTACAAAAACTTTGACTTGAACATGAATTTCTCATTTGCCACCGGTCATTACATTTACAACCGCTTGCTGCAAAGCACCCTCACACCCAACAGGGGGGTACGTGCTCTTTCCCATAAGCTGTTGACGGAAGCATGGGAAAAACCCGGTGACAACGCGAAGTGGCCCAGGGTGGTCATGAACGTACAACATTTTTATGACGACGAGGGAAAACCATCGACCGATCCGGTAACGTACGGTACCGAAGAGAAGTACATCTCTTCGATGTTCCTGGAGAAAGGGGATTACTTGAAGCTGAACAACTTGAACGTCGGTTACACCTTGCCATCATCGTTAACGGCAAAGGTAAAAGTGCAGTCATTACGCGTCTCTTTAAGCGTGACCAACCTGTTTACCTTAACCGGCTTCT
>DUPB01000238.1 GCA_012838585.1 Bacteroidales bacterium | reverse complement strand
TCAACGGCGAAGCGGTCATCCCGGTTAACCCCGAGTATGTCTGGGGCAGGAGAAGTGGGGCCATCCGCGATAACACCCGGATGTCTTTCCCCCAACGCCTGGACGGGTGGAACGGTATGTGCGTAACCCAAAAGGTGGTGGACGCATTCTCCATGGTCGACGGGCGTTCCATCAACAACTCGAGCGAACTCTACCCCTATAATGAGACCGATTTCTCCAAAAACGTGCAAACGTTCTCCGGGTACCGCTTAAATGCCGGCGTGAACAACATGTACGTGAACCGGGAAGCACGCTTCTACGCTTCGGTAGGATTTAGCGAATGTTTCTGGCCCATGACCTCCTCCACCTCTTCGGGGTACTACAACCAAACCATTACCTACTACTACAACTCCCCGAACGGTAAGGGCGGTGTCACCACGGCCCAAGACTATCCCATCACCGGCTACGTGCTGAAGAAGTTCATACACCCCTCCGACTCGTGGGGAGGCACCAATGCCAGAAGGATGGACAAAGGGTTCCCCATCATTCGGTTCGCCGAGATACTGCTCTCGTACGCGGAGGCCTTGAACAACCTCACCGCAAGCCATACCGTACAGATAGGCGGCGAAACGGTTACCCTGTCCCGCGATATGGAAGAGATTAAAAAGGCGTTCAACCAAGTACGGTATCGTGCCGGTCTACCCGGGATGGATGGAACGGAAGATGCCGAAGAGGTACAACAGATGATCGTTGACGAACGATTCGTGGAGTTCCTTTTCGAGAACCGCCGTTACTACGACGTACGGAGGTGGGGCATTTACGAAGAGGTGGAGAGTATCCCCATCAGAGGCATGAACGTGGAGGGGACCAAGGAGGTGTTCTACACCCGGGTAATCCCCAACACCGCCCGCATCGGCTCGCGCATCGTCAACAAAAGGCTCAACTGGCTACCCATACCCCTCAACGAGGTGAGATTGCTTCCGTCATTGGATCAAAACCCCGGATGGGAAGAGTAAGTTGTAATGTTAAACAGAGATAAAACAAGCATATTATGAAAACAAAAAATCATAAGAAGGGCTTAGGAGTGGCATTATCCATGCTCCTTCTCCTCACCTTTACAGCATGTGACAGGGATGAAGTGTTCGAACGCGAACAGTACAAGAACGTTTTCGCCCTGATTAGTGAAAGCGACAACGTGTCACGAAAATACCACAAACTGGGAGAGGAGTCAATCGGCTACGTGTCTGCCTCCCTGGGGGGCACCAACCCCACCACCAAGGATATCGTGGTAACCCTGGTAGAAGACCCATCGTTATTGGACGATTTTAACCGCACCAACTACGACACTGATGTATCGAAATATGGGAAACCGCTTCCGAAAGACAAATACGACATCGACAACTTCAAGTTTACCATACCGGCCGGGGAGATTAACGGCAGACTTCCTATAAGAATCCGTCCCGATGGGCTCTCACCTGATACCGCCTACTTTATCTCGCTAAGGGTGGAATCGCACTCTTCCTACGAGGTAAACCCTGATAAAAGCTACATTCTTTACCGGGTGAGGACGAAAAACTTCTGGGCGGACGCGAGCGGGAACACCAACTACTCGATGCGGGCCAAGCTAAGAATTGCGGGATCCCAAAGTGAACTGGAAATGCCGGGAACCAAGGTGATGCACCCACTCACGAAAAATAGCGTACGCGTAATGGCGGGAAACGAGACCTACGAGTCGAACACCAACGTGTTCAACAAGTTCGCAATCGTACTGACAGTAGGTGACGACAACAAGGTAACCATTTCGCCCTACGGGAACATCGAAGTGAGCCAAGTGGATGGCGACAGCGAGTTCACGAATACCTTCTTTGTCGAGGACGACGGGTTTAAAACCTATAAAACGTTCCTGCTCCGCTACAACTACAAGAACGGCAGCACGGTATACGAAATGAAAGAGGAGCTAAGGATGGAGTTCGACCCAGATGAAGACCTAAATGAATAAGTGATCACCTTTAACACAACGACAGTATGAAAAAGAAATATCTACTATACCCCCTCGGTCTCCTGTTTATCGCGATGATCGCGGGATGTGACGACTACGCGCAAAAGCCGATTCAAGAGAACATCTACGTGAATCAAAAAGAACTTGACCTGTTCGTGGGTGAAACCGTTCAACTCACGGCAAGCCCTACCGATGGGACATACACCTACACCTGGTCCAGCGACAACCCGGAGGTGGCCACCGTCACCTCAAACGGCTTGGTAGAGGCCGTGGGAGAAGGGTTTGCCAACATCATCGTGAAGAGCGGGGAGCTTTCCACGAAGGTACCTCTCAACGCTATCATTCGGATACCCCTAAAAGATGTCATCATTAGCGAAACATTGCTCGAGCTATATCTCGGGCATAAGAAAACCATTCTAGTCAAATTCGTGCCAGAGGACGTGAACGACCTCCCCACCTATAACTGGAGGTCAGAAGATCCCTCCATCGCGACCGTTGACCTAAACGGTGAAATCACGGCCGTAGGCGAAGGGATCACCCATGTCGTCTACAAGATTGGTGATATCGAGAAGAGGATAAAAGTAGACGCGGCCACTACCCGTGCATTCAAGGGACCACACGTTATCTCCGCGGCGGCACCCTACGTGCTTATGGCAGCCGACTTTGATTTTGGCGGTCCAGGTAACGCGTTCTACGACACTGATGCGTCAGACTCTTCGGGTCAAAACGGCAACTACCGCAAGAGCCACGGCGACGAGAACAGCACCGGTGTCGATATCGAGGGATGGGGCAACAACGTGGGATGGACCAACCCGGGAGAGTGGTTGCTCTACACCATAGAGGTGCAGGATGCGGGAGATTATCTCGTGGAGGCTCAAGTGGCGGTCCCTGGCAGCGGCAGCTTCCACCTCGAGTTGGACAACGTGAACTTTACCGGTACCATAGGTGTGCCGAACACCGGGGGATGGGGTGCCTTCATCTGGCTCTCCACCCCGAGAGATAAGCTAACGGTCAACCTCACGAAAGGGAGACATAAGATCAAATATTATTTCGAGGGAGGACATAATTTCAGGGCGTTAAGGTTCACCAAGCAATAACTGGCAAGGGAACAATTAAAAAGTGGTTAAAATGAAATAAAATCACTATCTTTACCGCCAGCAAACAGCATAGCGGAACTATTAGCAAGTAGCCGTAACAAATTATACATGCGCTCTTTACTTGCCGGTTTCCTGCTGCTTTTTTAATCATCAATAAAAATAAAATAATAGATAGTATGAAAACGAAACGTCTGCTATACCCGCTCGTGCTCCTGTTTATCGCGATGATTGCAGGATGCGAAGAAGAGGTAAAGACACCTACACATGAGAACATCTACGTGAATCAAGCGAGACTAGACCTATTCGTGGGAGAATCCGTGCAGCTCACGGCCAGCCCCACCAATGAAGACTTCACCTGGTCCAGCGATGACAGGGGGGTAGCCACCGTCACCGCGAACGGCCTGGTAGAGGCCGTTGGTGAAGGGGTTGCCAACATCATCGTGAAAAGCGGGGAACTTTCGAGGGAGATACCCATTACAGCCATCACACGGATTCCCCTGGAAGATGTTATCTTTAGCGAAAATGAGGTTGAGTTGTTCATCGGGTTTAAAAAAACCATCCAGGTCACGTATGTACCCGAGAACGTGAATGACCTACCAGACAACTACAGCTGGAGTTCCGAAGACCCCTCTATCGCGACCGTTGACCCATTCGGCGAAATCAGAGCTGTTGGCGAAGGAATCACCTACATCGTCTACAAGATTGGCGACATCGAGAAGAGAATAAAGGTAGACGCGGCCATAACCCGCCCGTTTAAAGGGCCGCACCTGCTTTCCGCGGCGGCACCCTACCTACTGATGGCGGCTGATTTTGATTTTGGAGGGGAGGGCAACGCGTATCACGATAACGAAGCGGACGACCGAACCGGGCAAAACGGTAACTACCGTAGAAGCAACGGTGACGAATACGGCACCGGGGTGGAAGTCGAGGGAGCCGGTGTCAACGTGGGATACACGAACCCGGGAGAGTGGCTGATTTACACCGTGGAGGTGCAAGATGCGGGCGACTACTTGGTGGAAGCGCAAGTGGCGGTTCCTAATACCAGCGGGAGCTTCCACATCGAGGTGGACGGTGTGAACGTGACCGGTACCATCGGTGTTCCCAACACCGGCGGATGGGGTGTATATACTTGGGTATCCACCCCTGCTGATAAGCTAACGATCAACCTCACGAAAGGGAAGCATAGGATTAAGTATTACTTCGATGGAGGACATAACTTCAAGGCGCTTCGGTTCACGAAGCAGTAATCAGCAAAGGAAAACCTCACTCGCCCCCTTTCAGGCAGATTAAAAAATCGATGAGAACTCCCAACCAAAGTCAATGGGCTATTCAATTAAAACGAGTTGGCCAAGTTGTCCTGTTTTTTTCCGTTTGCCTCTTCTTAACGGGGGTATCCTGCGTGGACAACAAACAAAAAGCCACTGAAGAGTGGACGGGAAAAAACCTGGTAGACAGTCAGGACGCCAGCTCGGAGGGTAGCGAAAACCCTGCCCAAGCATCACAAGCGCCTGCATTGGCGGGTGCCGATGAGCTTGGGCGTGTACTCCCCCTGCATAACGAGGTGGGCGATGCAAAGGAGGGAAAGCAGGTAGGCATGTTCTACTTCCTCTGGCAAGGGGATGATGCCTCAAAGACCTCCGAGATTCACTGGGACTTGAGCAAGATGTTGCCCAAGCACGCCGAGATACTCGAGGATAGGGACCACCCCAACTGGGGCTCCACCAGCTTGGGGAACTACTACTTTTGGGGCGAACCTATTTACGGCTACTACCGCGGCGACGATTACTGGGTGCACCTGAGGAGCATGCAGCTATTGACCGACGCGGGGGTCGACTTCCTGGTACTCGACGCGACCAACACCATCATTTACGAGAAGCAGTCCGAAGCCTTGATGAAAGCCATTAAAGCCCTGCAAGACCAAGGCAGAAGGCCGCCCACGCTCGTCTACTACACGAACACGGCATCCGGCCAAACGATGCAGCGTGTTTACAACACGTTTTACAAGAAGGGAGCCCCCATCTATTACCCCTCCACCTGGTATTACCTGGAAGGAAAACCGCTGATACTGGGTCGAACCAAGGAGGCCAAGGGGACGAACTACGTGAGTTTCTTCACCTTCAGGGAGGCACAATGGCCCAACGAGCCCGAACAGCGAAACGGGTGGCCGTGGATTGATTTCAACCGCCCCCAAAGCGTCTACACCAATTACAAGGGCGAACGTGAAATCATCAACGTATCGGTCTGTCAACACCCCAACCCCGCCGCGGGGATGGGTGGGTCGGCCTTCTACGGGAACAGGGACAACTGGGGCAGGAGCTACCGTAACGGATCGCACGGGAACCCCGAAACCGACATCCTGTACGGCTACAACTTTCAGGAGCAGTGGGATTACGCCTTGGAACAAGACCTGCCCTTTATCTTCGTCACCGGCTGGAACGAGTGGATCGCCGGGAGGTGGCAAAGCCAGGACGGGAACCCCGAGCACTCCTATTTCGTGGACCAGGCTAGCCCCGAGTACAGCCGGGATATAGAACCCACCTTAACGGCCGGGCTGAGGGACAACTACTACATGCAGTTGGTGGCGAACATTCGCAGGTACAAGGGAATGGAACCCGCGCCCCTGGCCGGGCCGGTTAAAACCATCCGAAAGATGGGCGACTGGGAAGCGGTGGAGCCGGTTTATCTCGATTACAAGAACGACACCGACACCCGGATGCATCCCGGGGCGGAGCGGAACCCCGCGAAAACCTACACGAACGCGACCGGAAGAAATGACTTTTACCGTGCGAAAGTTGCCAGGGACAACAAAAACCTCTACTTCTACATGGAGACGGTAGACGAGATCACTAAAAATAGCGGGAGCAACTGGATGCGGTTGTACATCAACAGCGACCGGGATCACGAAACGGGGTGGCACGGGTACGACTACCGGGTAGACGGCGGCCAACATTGGCAAGAGTACGTGGACAACCAGTGGAAGAGCGTTGAAACCGTTTCAACGCGGGTGGAAAAGAACCAACTGATGTACACCATCCCGCTCGATGCCGTGAAAAGGAACGGTAAGGCCCTCGAGATCGAGTTCAAATGGAGTGACAACATGCAAAGCGAGGACCCGATGGATTGGTACCTCAACGGGGACGTGGCTCCCGGTGGACGATTCAACTACCTGTATAAAACCGAGTAACAAGATACAAGACTAACAAACAACTACATAATAATGAGAAAAACAACACATTCCCTATTTCTAAGGGCAACCCTTTTCGTAGGGGTAATCCTTCTGATCTTGGGCGTATCCTGTACGCCATCATCTAAACTCCCTTCTAAAGAGCTCTCCGCCGCGCTGGAGAGCGGCTTCATCACGCCGCCCGACTCCATCCAGACCAGCGTTTACTGGTACTGGATATCGGACCACATCTCCAAAGAGGGAGTGGTAAAAGACCTCCACGCCATGAAAGAGGCGGGAATAAACCGTGCCTTTATCGGCAACATCGGTATTGATGACCTCCCCTACGGCAACGTGAAAATGTTTAGCGACGAATGGTGGGAGATCACGCACCTCGCGTTGAAAACGGCTACCGAGCTCGGTATTGATATCGGGATATTCAACTCCCCCGGGTGGAGCCAGTCGGGGGGACCGTGGATCAAGCCGGAGGAGGCAATGAGGTACCTGGCCTCTTCCCAGGTAACCGTGCAAGGGCCGAAAGAGATAAAACAGGCCCTACCACGACCCACCGAGGAGTTCCAGGATTTGAAGGTCGTCGCTTTCCCCTCGCCGGGGAACGAGTCCCACAGGCTAAGCCACCTGAACGCGACCATCCAGTCGATCCCGTCCGTACAGGGACTCTCAAAGATTACTGACCAGGATAACCGTACCGGCATAACCTTCCCGGCTGCTGGAGAGTTCCAACTGCTATTCAAAACGGAAAAGCCCTTTACCGCGCGAAGCCTTACCCTGCAGATTACCGAGTCGCCCCTGCACGCGAGAGCTACCCTCGAAGCGAAGCAGGAGGGCGGTGAATATACAACGATGGCCGAGTTCGAGGTCAACCGATCCAACACCGCCCTAAACGTGGGGTTCGATTGCTACGCGCCGGTGGTCATCACCCTTCCGGAAGCCACCGCGACGGAGTTTAAGCTGACCTTGCGTAACGTGCAACCATCGGCCGGGCTGGCAGAGGTATTGTTGAGCGCCGTGCCGAGACTGGAAAGGTACAGCGAGAAGACGCTTGCCAAGATGCACCCCACCCCACTCCCCTACTGGGGTGATTACCTCTGGAGGGAGCAACCCGAACCGAGCGATCAGGCTCTCCTACTCCAGGGTGAAGAGGTGATTGACCTTACCAGCCAGCTCGATGAAAACGGCGTGCTCACCTGGAACGTACCCGAAGGGGAGTGGACCATCCTGCGCATGGGAATGGCTCCCACCCTCGTCACCAATGCACCCGCCTCACCGGAAGCAACGGGCCTCGAGGTGGATAAGATGAGCAAGGAGTGGGTGAAAGAGCACTTCGACCGGTTCCTCGGGGAGATTTTAAGGAGGATTCCCGAAGAAGACAGGAGATCGTTCAAGGTGGTCGTGCAGGATAGCTACGAAACGGGGGGACAAAACATCACCGATGGCTTCTTTAAAGAGTTTCAAGAGCGATACGGGTACGACCCCTTCCCGTACCTCCCGGTATACCAGGGTTTCGTTGTCAACAGCCAGCGTGCATCCGATGCCTTCCTGTGGGACGTGCGGCGCATGATAGCCGACAAGGTGGCCTACGACTACGTGGGGGGACTCAGGGAGGTGAGCCATCAACACGGGCTCACCACCTGGCTGGAGAACTACGGACACTGGGGCTTCCCCGGCGAGTTCCTCATGTATGGGGGACAATCGGATGAGGTATCGGGAGAATACTGGAGCGAAGGAGAGCTGGGGGATATAGAGAACCGGGCTGCCATCTCGGCCGGGCATATCTATGGCAAAACCAAGATATCGGCCGAGTCGAACACCTGCGGGGGACCCGCCTACTCGCGCTACCCGGCCATGATGAAGCAACGTACCGACCGCTTCTTCGCCGAGGGGATTAACAACACCCTGCTGCACGTCTTTATCATGCAGCCCTACGAGGAGAGGAACCCGGGCGTGAACGCCTGGTTTGGCAACGAGTTCGACCGTAAGAATACCTGGTTCTCACAACTGGACCTATTTACAAGCTACCTGAAACGCTCCAACTTCATGCTCCAGCAGGGGCTGAACGTGGCCGACGTGGCTTACTTTATCGGAGAAGACGCGCCGAAGATGACGGGAGTCACCGATCCACCACTGCCCATAGGTTACCAGTTTGACTACATCAATGCCGAAGTAATCACCCGGGATATGGAGGTAAAGAACGGGCTGCTTACCTTGCCGCACGGCACCCAGTACAAACTGCTCGTGCTGCCCAAGCAAGAGAGCATGCGGCCCGAACTGCTCGAAAAGATCAAGGAGCTGGTGAACAAGGGAGCCAACGTGCTGGGGCCCGCTCCCACCCGTTCTCCGAGCCTCCAGAATCAGCCCGAGGCAGATCAAAGGGTACAAGATATGGCGGCCGAGCTCTGGGCGGAAGTAGATGGGGAAAACATCAAAGAGGCTCGCTTCGGGAAAGGGAGGATCATGAGCGGACTCACCCTGGAAGAGGCCTTCCAACTGATCCGCTGCATCCCCGACTGCAAGCTCCCGGACGACAACTCCATCCACTACGGGCATAGGGCGTTGGAAGGAATCGACATCTACTTTGTCTCCAACCAGGCCAACGAGGTGAAAGAGATTCAACCGGAGTTTAGGGTCACCGGAAAGCAACCCGAATTGTGGAACGCCATCGATGGATCGATTCGGCCACTGCCCGCCTACCAGCAGAAAGAGGATGCGACCATGGTGCCGATGAAACTGGCCCCGTATGAAAGCGCGTTCGTGGTGTTCCGTGACAAGGCAGCCGCGAGCCCCTCTCTGAACCTTATCGATAACTACCCGGAAGAGCAGGTCCTAGAAGAACTGCAAGGGCCGTGGGAAGTGCAGTTCGACCCCTCAAGGAGGGGGCCAGGCGAGCCCGTCACTTTCCAAGCGCTACAAGACTGGACCACCTCAAGCGATGAACAAATAAAATACTACTCCGGCGAGGCTACCTACGTGATTCCATTCACCCTACCCGAAAAACAGGAAGGGGAGACCATATGGTTAGACCTGGGGAGCCTGACCGCCATGGCCAAGGTGCACGTTAACGGCATGTACGCCGGTGGTGTCTGGACACCCCCGTACAGGGTGAACATCACCGACCAGGTACAAGCGGGAGAGAACCAGCTGGAAGTCACCGTGGTGAACAACTGGATGAACCGGGTAATCGGCGATCTAAAGCTACCGAAAGCGAAACGGGAGACATGGTGCCTCGTGAACCCGTACAACGAGAACAGCCCGCTGCAACCCTCAGGGCTATTCGGACCCGTAACAATAAAGAGAATCAACTATTGACACATTTTTGTGAGATTACGCCCCAGCCTGCTGGGGCGTAATCATTAAGAAAGTCAACCAATAATTCCATTTTACCCGGCTACACCCACCCTTTCAGAACGTGATAATCCGTAAAATTGAATATTAACCTGCAAACAGAAACAACATGACAAATCGTAGAGAGTTTTTGAAAAAAACGGCTGCAGCAGGAGCGGCAGTCACCCTAATCCCTGGCTCAATCACTGGGCGTAACACAAAGGCAAATACCTTCCTATCCAATGTCCCGGTATCGAATGACCCCGTCGACACCTACACGGTAAGCGCCCGTTCCGCCATGAACATACCATCCATTCAGCCGAGGGAGATCACCATCCCCGACACCGGGGGATTCAAGGTGTTGAAAGGCGACTTCCACATTCACACGCTCTTCTCCGATGGGGACGTGATGCCGGCAGACAGGGTAAGGGAGGCCGTGCAAAATGGGTTGGATGTTATCGCGATAACCGACCACATCGAGGTGCGCCCCTTTTTCAGCACCGTGGGGCGCTGGAAGCTGAATGACGAGCAGGGATTAAACTACAACTTGTCGTACGAGATCGCGAAACCGGAAGCCGAAAAGAACAACCTCCTTTTGGTTCCCGGCACCGAGATTACCAAGTTCAACATGCCCCCCGGTCACT
>DUPB01000237.1 GCA_012838585.1 Bacteroidales bacterium | reverse complement strand
TGGCGGTCAAGCGGAAGTTGATGATTTCCGCCTCCCATAGCTCAGCCTCAACCGGGTCCTCTTCCTCATCTCCAAGCACGATCTCTGCCTTGACATTGCCTTCATCCGTGCTGGTAAGTGTAAAGGTCACCTCCACATTGCCCTCGCCATCGGTATAGGCATACTCCTTGTCCAGCGTGCCTCCTTCCGCCTCGAAATGAACCAGCAAGCCCGCCCCATTGTAAGTGGTGCCGGTGAGGTGATTTTTATGGGTAGCGTGGTATTTTATAACTTTCTGTTCGCCGGTTTGCATCAGGGTGGGCGTCTCAGTGGTTAGAGTCAATGCCTCCGGGAGAGCTACTATAGGCAGATCAAATAGATTAATCGGGTCAATTTCTACCAATTTCTTCTCAATGAAGAAAAGATCCAAGTTAAGGGCAAGCTCCAGATCAATACCGGTAGAGAGTCCGGCATTCCAGCCGAAATAAGGGTTCTCAACTAAACGCGCATCCGCGGCAGCTTTTACGTAGGGCTTGGGGTTGATGGTTGGGCACAGAACACTGTAGAGCCCTATCTCTATGGAGGGGTAGGTATAGATTCCTCCCTCCAAATGGGCGTGTGCATCAACCGTGGGGTAAATAAGTTCCAAGTTCCTTTCTACTCCGTAGATGGGTTTGCCGCCGGTCTGATGGTCCCATTCAACACCAAGCTTCGCCGTCATCCCGGCGCTGACACCGCCTGAGATCGATACCTCACCCTCTGCTTCTGCGCTCAATTCTGCCATCAAATCAGATGAAACCGATATATATACGGGAACAGTCCCCACCATGAAGGTAAACCTCGTCTTGACGATCTCTTCCATGAGTGTAAACTCCTTGCTAACTTCCGAGCCCGCGGTAGCCGCGATCTTGAGCGCTAAGTTCATGTTAAATCCCCCTTCAAGGCTTATGCTCAGATGTTGCAGATCTCCCATACCAACATCCTCCCACGGCACCTCTCCGAAATCGAATTCAAAAGTGCCCTTAAGTCCTATGTCGAAGTTGCACTGTTCCCAGGACAGGCTTAAGGGGCCTTGTTCCCACAATTCGGTATCATCCATGTTCTTCTCCCACTTGAACAGTTCCTTGGACATCTCCGCGGAGGATCTCGTCCTGCCGTACACGGGGATATACCTCTGCCCGTCGAATACCTCCACCATAATCGGCGTGTAGACGGGATTGAACGAAGAACGGGTCGTTACGCCGGATTCAGTTGAGAGGGTAAATCTACAGTTCTTGAACAGGTGTCCCATCTTGCCCTCCGAGGTTTTCAATGACAAGGCGCGGCCGCCTCCCGTTAGGGTAGCGGACGAAACGAGCCGGATGTGATACTCCCCGGATTGATCCGGGACGATGAGCACATCATTCTTTTTAACGCGCGGGACATGCTCTTTGAAAATAATTTCGATGTCGCCGGAAGCAACATCAAACGTTTGAGAATTTACATCCTGCTCCCAGTCAATGTCAATATATTTCAATTGATCATCCTCCCTAGGGGTTATTTCAGCTATGACGGAACCGTTCCACGCGACCGGTTCGTTGGTAGTAAACTCTGCCGTCACACTACCTCCTTCGGTGAAATCATAGTCTGCCGTGAAGGTAATATCGACCGTACCGTCTTGGGAAGTCACGCCGGAGGCAGGACAAGTTCCGCCGACAGCCGTGAATGCAAGGGTTTTACCCGGCACAGGAGACCACTTTCCGGTTAACGAAGTATACTGTTCGAGTTTAAAGGTAATCGGTGCTTTCCCGTTCTCATCGATGAACTGTGTTGTAGGATCAGCGGTCAAGCGGTAGTTGATGATTTCCGTCTCCCAGACTTCGGCTTTGATTTGGGCAGCCTCCTCATCACCAAGCACGATCTTCGCCTTGACATTGCCTTTTTCAGTATCGGTGAGTGTAAAGGAGACCTTTACGTTACCCTCATCGTCAGTAGAGGCGTACTCTTTGTCCAGTGTGCCTCCTTCCGCCTCGAAATGAACCAGTATGCCCGACCCGTTGTAATGGGTATCGGCGAGGTGATTTTTATGGGTGGCGTGATATTTAATCTCCTTGGTTTCGCCTGTCTTCATCTGGGCGGGTGTCTCGGTCTTCAAGGTCAACGCATTCGGGAAAGTCACGATAGGCTGTTCAAATAGATTAACCGGATTGATTTCCACTTGGGTGTTTTCAGCGAAGAAAGGATTGAGGCTGAGGGCGATATCCAAATCGATACCGGTGGAGAGACCGGCGTTCCATCCAAAATAACTATTCTTAACCAAGCGCGCATCCGCGGCTGCTTTCACGTAAGGTTTAGGATTGATAGTTGGGCAAGGAACGCTGTACAGTCCTATCTTGATGGAAGGATAGGTATATACATTTCCCTCCACATCCGCTTGGGCATCAATGGAGGGAACAATGAGACCCAGCTCCTTTTCCAGCGCGTAGATGGGCTTGCCGCCAACTCCCTTATCCCATTCAACACCGAGCTTCGCCGTCATCGCTGCGGTAACGCCACCTGAAATCGACGCCTCACCTTTCGCGGCGGCACTCAATTCAGCCATCAGATCGGATGAAACCGAAAGGTACACGGGAACGCCTCCTACCATAAAGGTAAATCGCGTCTTCACGATGTCCTCCTTGAGTGTAAACTCCTTGTTAACGTTCGCGCTCGCGGTAGCCGCGATCTTGAGCGCCAGGTTCATGTTGAACCCCCCTTCAAGGAGTATGCTCAAATGCTGCAGGTCGCCCATGCCAACATCCTCCCATGGCACCTCTGCGAAATCGAATTCAAAAGTGCCCTTAAGTCCCATGTCAAAGCTGCATTGTTCCCAAGATAGGTTTATTGGACCTTGTTCCCACAATGGAGTGTTGTCCATATTTTTATCCCACTTGAACAGTTCCTTGGGCATCTCTCCGGAGGACCTCGTTATGTCGTAGACGGGAATATATCTATCGCCATCGAATATCTCAACCCGACTCGGCGTGTAGATAGGGTTGAACGGGGATCGGGTCGTTACGCCGGATTCAGTGGAGAGGGTAAATTTACAGTTTTTGAATAGGTGCCCCATCTTGCCCTCAGAAGTTTTCAATGACAAGGTACCGCCGCTCTTCGTTTGTATAGAGGATGAAACTACCTGAATGTGATACTCTCCTGATCGATCAGGGACAATGAGCACATCATTCTTTTTAATGGGCGGAACATTCGCTTTGAAAGTAATGTCGATATCACCGGAAGCAACGTCAAACGTGTAAGAACTTACATCCTGCTCCCAGTCAATGGCAATATATCTGGCACTCCTGGTGAAAACGGGCGCGTTGAAAAAATACAAATAGTTTGCACGGGGAATCAGGGATTCGCAGGACAACGAGTAGATAAACGCTTCCTGTGGGGTAATGGTTAACTCGAGATCTGTGGCACCCCCCGGGAAGACCGAGACAAAGATCATCTCCTCGCTACCGGCCTCTTGATCGCAAGCCACATTGATGTAGGAAGGTTCCTTTCCTAGTGTGAAAGAGCCGTTCTTTAGATCAAATGTACCTTCAACGATAAGAGCACTGCCGCTAACGGTCAATTGAGTGATCTTCAAGTTGGGCGAACCATCTAACGAGGGTTTTTTAATCCCTATGACAGCCATCTTGCTGCTAAATGAAAGGGGCATCTTTCCGGAGGAAACCTTTCCGGAAGCACTCATCAACATCGGCAGAGTGCGCTTGGATTGTTCCTGTATGTTTATCTGAAGTTTTCCATTTGTAATCGAAGATGCCTGACATCCATCAGCATAGACAAAGTACGCGGTTTCACCATTTTTAGGTTCTTGAAATGTGCCTACTTTCTTGAAGTGGGCGGTGCCGTCACTTGCAACTTCACCCACTTCATAAGTCATCTGGACATCGCCGGTACCATTGTTATAAAAACCGATAATCTTGTCTCCCTTCTCCCATTTGGGGGTAAAGCCCTGATTTCCACCTCCTCCTGTTCCATCGGTCATGGTCTTGACCGATGTCCAATCCGCGATCACAGCGGAAACAACAAGTTCGGTATTGCCGTTATTCGGGTCTTCATTGCCGTTGTTAGGTTCAACGGGTTCATCCAGATCGGTCTTGCAAGAAAAAACACTTGCCAGAGTGACACAGAGAGCGAAAAACAACATCAACTTGTTCTTGATCACACGCTCCCACCCTCGCCTTGAGAAGTGTATTTGTATGTTTTTCATAAGATAATGGTAATTGTTTGATTAATATTACAGATGAACAATTCCCTCAAAGATATATGTTATTTCTAAACACCAAGGTAAATTTAACAAAATTTTAGTAAATATTTATGCAAAAGTGAATATTGCACATCTGTATCCCAGTGAAAAGTTGCCTTATTTACAGGTTAGGCAAGAAATTATATCCCTAGCATAAAACGAGATGACTCCATTACAAGTTCTTCATTCTTCTATGTTCCGAGGGCGTGACACCATACATCTTCTTGAACGCGTGATAGAAGCTGGAAGGATGATCAAAACCACAGCGGTCGGCTATATCTTCTATCTTCAGTTCAGATTTTCCCTCAAGCAATAAACGAGCCCTTTGCATCTTTATTTTCAGCATGTATGAGGCGGGGGTATCTCCTGTCAAAGCGATGATTTTCCGGTGGAGTTGCCTGGGACTCATGCAGAGTTTCTCAGCCAAAGTATTTACTTCCAGTTTTCGCTTGTCCATGAGGAGGTATATGAAGTCCACCGTTTTCACAAGGAATCTACGCTCCGCTTCAGTAAGTTGCTCTTCTTTGCCCGTCTCCTTGTTAGTGTTGGGACTCTCTCCAAATTTACGGCGCAAACGGCGATGGCGATCAAGTAGTTTCTCCACCCGTACGCGCAATTCATCGCTGTTGAAAGGTTTGGCGAGATAGGCATCTGCTCCGGCTTCTATGCCTTTGATACGCTCTTCTTCGGTAATCTTCGCCGTTACTACGATGATGGGAATGTGGTTCACGATTTCGTTGCCGCGAATCTGTCGACACATCTCCAAACCATCCATCCCGGGCATCATCAGGTCGGTAATAATCAGGTCGGGCACCAGATCCAATGTCTTTTCCAATCCTTCCCCTCCGCCGGAAGCGTAAAAAATAGCGTACTGGTCGGTAAACTGAGAGCCTATATATGCGGCTATGTCACGGTTATCCTCAACGATGAGCAGGCGACATTCGTTATCGTCTTTCTCGCTGTCCGCGGGCATTTCAACTGTTTCAGTCAGCAGTGGCTTGTAGGTTTCCTCACAGGCAGTTACCTGTCGTTGGTAACGATTGTGGATGGGTAAGCTTACGTGGAAAGTCGTGCCTTTGCCCACCTCACTTTCCACCGTGATACTTCCCTCCACGGCCTCGATGATTTGCTTGACGAGAGCCAATCCTATACCTGTACCGAGGTTCCTTGCATCGCTATCTGCCTGATAAAAGGGCTCGAAGATATGTTTCAAAATCTCCTTGTCCATTCCCTCACCTGTATCCTGTACATCGACAAACAATCGTTGATTCTTGCTCCATACCAATACACTAATTTTCCCATATTCAGGTGTAAACTTGAAGGCGTTTGATAGCAGGTTGTTGGCAACCTTGTTCACATAGTCCGGAATGAAGTCCATTTCCACAGTATCCTTGATAAAGAGTTGCAGATCAATGTTTCGGCAGTGGGCATAGTCTCGCCAACTTTCAATTATCATAGTAAAGTGCGTCGTGATATTGCCGTTGCACCAGTCTTGATTACCTGCTGCCGACTTTATTTTTGAAATATCCAACAGTTGATTAATGAGCGTGAGTAGTCCGTTGCCTTGCCGCTCGATAGTTTGTGCCTTATCCTTGACCCCTTCCGCTTCAACGGCTTGCAGGTCGTGGCTCAATCCGAGTATAACAGTGAGCGGAGTGCGGAACTCATGGGTGATATTGGTAAAGAAATTCTCGCGTAGTTCCGACATCTGTTTCAACGCCAGGTGGTTTCGTTTGCGTAAGCGACTGGTATATAGTAGGAAAAGGATAAAAAACCCCAGTATCAATGCAAGTGAAATACCGACAATCAATATCATTTTTCGTTCCGCCTTGGTGTTTTCTATTTCTCTCGCATACTCTTCGTTTTTATATTTAGCGTTGTAGTTGCTCACTGCTTGCTCCATATCTCGCTGAAAAATAGAGTCTTTGAGTTGGGCGTAGCGATATAGATGCTCGGTAGCGGTTGCCAGGTCACTCTTCTTCAGCGCCTCATACAGTCCAATTCTTGCACGACTCTCGTTGTAGATACTCCCCTTTGAAGCAAATACGTCCACTGCTTTCTCAAAATATTGGGTGGCTTCGGCATGGGCGTGGCGACGGTTAAGCAGTTCGCCCATCTGATTATTGCAAATGGCAAGCGAATAATTGTTACCTGCTTTTTCCAATATCGGAATTGCCTGCCTCAACGAACGCTCACCATCCGCATCTTGTCCCAACGAAAGTTGCGCCGCCGCCATCTGCGAAAGTCGTATGCCTAACTTCGCGTTGTTGCCTTTTATCGAGTCCATATTGTAGGCTTGGCGGGCATAGTCCAACGCCTGATTGTCCTTGCCCATGCCATGGTATATTTCCGATGCCATGCCACACTGTATGGCAAAGCGGTTGGAATCGTTTGCCTCTTTGCTGTAATGAATAGCTTCGAGGATATATCGCTCTCCGTCTGCAAGTTGTTTCATTGTTAAACAAATGGCTGCCAATGAATTGAGCGAACTACTGATATTACTTTTGTCATCGGTCTCACGGTAAATTTCGAGAGACTTATGCACGTGTTCTATTGCTTGCACATAGTCAGCCTTACGAAAAAGGAACTGCCCCATCAAGTGTTTGCAATCGGCTCTCAATAACAAATCATTCACCTTGTATGCAAACGGGAGAGCCTTTGTGACACAGCGTATTCCCTCATCGAAGTCGTACACTTCCCAAAAATAGACCCCGGCTTGGTACCAGACCAAGAGGTTTAGGCTGTCGGGCGGTGTTTGAGCGGTTACCCTGATTTTCTCGTCAAGAAAATCCTCCTTATAGAGCAGCGAGAATATCTTGTTCGCAGTAGTTACCCGCTCGTCGCCTTTTTGTCCGTCGTAGTCGCCAAGTAACCGACGTATTGCCTCATCGGCGTTATCATCCTCATCTTGTGACAACAATGGTAGGGCCGCGATGTTATTCGTGGTGTCGTTCTCTTCGGTTACGAAAGATGCAGGCTTCTTGCCAGACGAGATTAGTAGAAAAGAGACTGAAATAAACGCGGCTAATAGATTATTAAAAATCAACCGATAGCGTTTACGCCCCCCATATGTGTATGGCCTGAGCTGTTTGATAGAGTTCTCCATACCCGGTTCATTTTTATGGTTTATCATGTTGCCGATTAGCCATTGGTCGAACTCACGTTATTTGTCTACAAAAATACAAAATAGTATCAGGTGCACTAAAATATTGCTTCATTATTTCTAGATTTTCTTGCTGTATATGTTGACAAGATATTGCGCGTTGAAAGATATTTACCCTCAAAATTACCCTGCTAATCGCAAAATACGATAGCAGAAAATCAACTTTTTCTCTCCCAAAACGCATTTCTTAAAACATGTAAAAATGCTTGCGTGTTTCATTTAATTATCAGCTAGTTACAAGTTTAATATGGCAGTTTAAAACAGTCGTAACAGATGAAGATTGTCAGTTTAGAACATTTGTTTGGCAGATAAAAGCACCAAGATTGGCTTATATCACCTGTAATTTTACCACAAACAAAATAGAGAATATCGGATATGGCACAGAAACGACAAAAGCAGCATCTTAAATCAGATGAAGCGTTGCATTTCTCGGAAGACCGCGTGCAACTTCTGGAGACCGTTCGCCAGATGATTGACTCCGAATTCGAACGCCGCGAGCATGAAAGGAATCACAATGTGTACCCCGTGAATCCACCACCTTGTCGCGGCCTTTGGCGACGACTGTTGAGTCTCTTTCCTCATTCCTATCATAATAAAGGTATAAAGAATTCATAAATCATCAACAAAGACAGATAACGAACAGTCAAACAATTAAACAATTATCACAATGAAAAAAATTATTGCAATCTTAATGCTTGCTTTGGCAGTACAAGGTACTGCACAGGCACAACTGGGCGGGATGCTCAACAAGGCAAAAAAAGCCGTGACAAACAAGGTGGAAAACGCCATTGAAGATAAAACGAAATCGGCAGAAAAAAAAGCCGAACAGACCGTAAAGGAAACCACCGACGAAGCGAAACAAACCGTAAAGGAAACCACCGACGAGGCGAAACAAACCGTGACGGAAAAGAGTAATGAAGCGGTAACCGGCGCTGCTGCAGAGAATGAGGAAAAGCCGTTGTTCAACGAAGATTCATCTGAACAGGAACTCTACAAGGCTTTCAACCAGATAATCGAAAAACTCAACGCTGCCACGGATAAGAAAGACATTGACGAGATGACCACTTACTACTATCAACTCGACGAGTGTATGGATTTAATCGTCAAAAGCAATCCTTTTGCAATCGATGAGAAAAATCGGCAATCCGATGCCTACAAGAAAGCTCACGATGTACTGTTCGATGGATTACCTTTTCAAGGCATGTCCACGGCAGCA